>JBEKIY010000036.1:0-7091 GCA_050011495.1 Saccharimonadales bacterium (SeqCode)
TCTTGCAAACTGTAGCGTAAGTCTTGGTTGGTTTCCAATAATTTTACTGCTTGGAGGATCATGTCGTCATAATCAAATAATTGGTTAGTTTCTAAACGATTTAAATAGCTTTGATAAATATCGGCAGCGGCCGCTAATCGTTGCTGAGTAAATTGTCCAGTAAATATAAATTCAGCTTGATTGTTTTTTTGAAGCCATTTATTTTTCCATTCAGTTAACGGTATGGTCCGGTTAGTAGCTTCAGTCTCGGTCAACGCAGTTTTCAAGTCTTCAATCGCTAATTGTTTAAGACTAATGAGATTGTTAATTATAGTAGGCGGCTCTTCAATTGATTGGAGTTTGGTTAGTAGTTTGGCAAATTTTGGTAATGACTTTTTGTCAATTCTCAAGATACCCGATAGTTCATCGATTGCTAAACGGCTGGCCTGGTTAATGAATTTAGTATTTTGACGGACAATTTTCTTAATATCGGCTGGCGTTAATAGAGCAGTTTTGGCATCACTGATAAACGATATAATATCCTTGATATAAGAATCAGCAAATTTTAATTGATTACCATATTCCAGCTCAGCGATGATATCGCGGATGATACTATCAGCTCCTAGTTCATCAACCGGTTGGCGATTGGAAAAATCAACAAAGTATTCTGGGTATTTCCGAATGATTTCAACTCCAAAACTGTGATAAGTACTGATCGTTACGGCATAGGCGGCCTGGCCAATCAACTGGATTAATCGTTCGCGCATGGTCTGTACCGCCGATTCAGTAAATGTTAAACAAAGAATATTCTCAGGCAAAGTATCGGTTGTAGCTAATATATGAGCAATTCGGGTAGTCAATAACTGAGTTTTACCGGTTCCTGGTCCGGCAACAATCAACAACGGGCCATCAATATTATCAACAGCCTGTTTTTGGGCCCGATTTAAACTCCGATAGGCTTTTTTATAAGCATCCACAACTTCCATTATAGGTGATTAAATTAGCCCAAGTACTATAAAAGTTAAATTTGTTCGGCGCAAATCGGACAATTTTCAACCGTTTCAAATTCTTTAATCCATTGCTCTGAAGCCTTCCACCAGGGTTCATAGTAATGGAAGGCTACTAAACCAAATGTCTGGCGGAGAATCCAGCCGACCCAACCATATAATTTTATTTTGCCCCAATATACTGCCGCCCAATACGGGCCAACTGGAACTATGTAAACCGGTTGTTCGGGTTTATAGGCTTTTGTCGCTTTGCCGTCTAATTGGCGAATTATATTTGTGCTAACATGCATGGCGTCATGTAGACCGGTCTGAGCCATTCCACTAAAAGGCGTATCGGCATTATCGCCAAGAACGTAAATTTTATCTTCTGCTTGCAGATGATCGTCAACTACTACCTTGCCATTATGATTAATTTTAAATTTGTTAACTCTAAAAAATGGGTGGTTAGTTACTCCGGCTGTCCAGACAACGGTATGACTGGGGATTGATTTGCCTTTGATCTGTAAACGATCAGCGGTTTCCCCCTCTACACTTCTACCTAGATAAAGTTTAACGCCCAACTTGCGCAAACGATTGGCGACTCGTTTGCTCATGCTAGCTGGCATTTGCGGCATTAAATGCTTACTAGCTTCAATTAATTCAACTTTTATTGCCCGATGCTTAATATTATGCCGGTCCATTATCTTTTGTAAGTATCCCGGCAAGGCGCCGGCTAATTCGATACCAGTCGGACCGCCACCAACGATAATGTAATTCAAATCAGGCTTATGTTCGTCAATTAATTGCTGGTGCAAGTGATTTTTAAAACGTATCACTTCTTCATTCGATTTAATACTAAAGGCGTTCTTCTCTAAACCTTTGATCTGCCAAAAATTAGTGACTACACCTAACGCTAAAATTAATATGTCATATCTATAACTATCAATCTGGCTAGTAATAATAGTCTGGCTTTGGCGATCAAGTTGAACTGCTTCGCCAATTATTAGTTTTACGGGTTTACCGTTTAGAATGTCGTTTAGGGGGATGCTGGATTCCATTGGTATGCCGCCCGTCGCTGTGACATGTAGTCCTGGATAGTAACGAAAAGTTGGACGGTTAGACAACAAACTGACTTGTAGGCGTTTGTCGGCTGATAATTCTAAAGCAGCTTTGATACCAGCGAAGCCACCGCCAACTATCAGCACGCGTTTCTGTCTCATAAGTACCCCGTCATAATACCTATCCTCAAACTACCTATAATCATATCAGTAGCCGAACGGGGTTGCCAATAGTTTGTGATTATTTAATACTTTTATTTATTTTTTTCGTAGAAAACTAATTTATATCGGTCTGGGTCGCGGACGACGAATTCACGGGTTCCCCACGGCCAATCGCGTGGTTCGGTTGAGGTAGTAATATCTTCTTCGGCCAAGGATTTATAGTATTTGTTAATGCCCTCTACTTCAATATAAATGTAGACGCCTGTTCCTTTAGGTTCACCAAATGCGTCTTTTTGGAAAGATTGATCAAGTGTCTTGGCGGTATCTTGGGCAATGAATTGGAGGGTGGTTGAACCGAGTTTCACTTCAGCTACGGCATTATCGTCACTAACCACTTCAAAGCCTAATTTTTTATAAAATGAAACGCTGGTAGTAGTGTCTTTGACATAAAATCCAAGTTGATTAACAGCTTTTAACATTGCCTTAATTATACCATCCTGTACTTATAAAAATTTTTACTCTTAACCAATATTTTCTTTATTCATGAAATTTTTAATACTGGCAACGGTATCCATAAACTGAGCCGGAAAGACAATTGTACTGTTTTTGTCAGAAGCGATTTCGGTTAATACTTGCAGATTTCTTAACTGCAGCGCAATCGGGTGCTTAGAGATTACGTCGGCGGCCTTAGCTAGTGCGGCGGCACTTAATTGTTCGCCTTCCGCGGCAATAATCTTAGCTCGTTTCTCGCGTTCGGCTTGAGCACCGGCCGACATCGCGCTTTGCATACTAACCGGCAACTGAATATCTTTTAATTCGACCATGCTGACATAGACACCCCATTTTTCGGTAGTTTTATCTAGAATCGCTTTTATGGCATCGTTAATCTTGACGGTTTGGCTTAAAACTTCATCTAGTGAATTCTGGCCAACTATATTCCGAACGGTAGTTTGCGCTATTTGGTAGATAGCTGATTGGACATTTTCAATTTGAATTACTGATTTTACTGGATCAGCTACTTGATAGTAGGCTACTGCCGCCACGTCAATGGAGACATTGTCTTTAGTTATAATTTTTTGTGAATCGACCGGCTGAGTAATTATCCGTAAGCTAACTTTTCGTATTTGATCAACTATCGGAATAATAAATCGAATCCCCGGTTCCCTGACTTTACCGTGTAATTTGCCAAAGCGAAATACAACGCCACGTTCATACTGATTAATAATTCTCGCGCTTGCGAAAAATAGAAATATCACAAAGGCGATTAAAAACACTATACTTCCTGCCATAAATCTCTCCTTATTAATTTCTAGTGTCTACCTAAAGACTATTTTTATCAATGTTAATTACCTTTCACTAAATGCTTTAGCATTAATTTCAGTTTGGGTTCAGAATCCTTTTTGTATAATATTTACTAAGTGTGATGAAACAATTTCTGCAAAAAGTTTCTAGTGTTCTAAAATCCAAACGTTTTTTCTGGGCAATCATCGGTTTTTTTATTTTCGAGTCTGTTTGGATCGCTATCTCGGCGGTCTACCCGCAAGCTTTTGATGAAGATTTTCATTTTGGGCTTATAAAAGTTTACTCGCATTATTGGTTACCTTTTTTGACACATCAACCAGCCAACGCCAACCAATTTGGCGCCGTGGCTGTTGACCCATCTTATCTTTACCACTATTTAATGAGTTTCCCTTTGCGTTTAATAACTTTGTTTACTAAAGATCAAACCATCCAAATTATTCTGCTCCGTCTGATTAATGTTGGATTGATTACCGGTGGTTTGTTGTTGTTCCGTAAAGTTCTACAACGAACTAAAATATCTGAATCCTTAATTAATGTCTGTTTGGCAATCTTTGTTTTAATACCAATTGTCCCTCAATTAGGCGCCCATATTAATTATGATAATTTGTTGTTCCCATTGATTGCTTGGGTTATTTTGTTAACCTTCAATATCATTGATGAATTAAAGAAAAAACAACTTAATGTCAGTAGTTTATTAACTCTACTTATCGTATGTTTATTAACCAGTTTGGTTAAAGACGCCTTTCTATCTATATTTTTAGGGGTTTTACTATATTTAACTTATTCTATTTGGCGGACTTATCGACATGACAGTCATAAATTCTTCCAATCATTGAAAACCAGTTGGCAAAATACTTCTAAGCAAAGAAAAATTATATTAATTACCCTACTAGTAATCGCTTTGGGGATGTTTGCCCAACGTGATCTCGCTAATGTAGTAAATTATCATACTATAGAGCCAAATTGTTCGGCGGTTCTAAGCGTAAAACAATGCAGTGCTTACAGTGCTTGGTTTTATAGTTACCAAAACCACCAAACAGTATTAGTTAATAAAAGCTCGATTCGCTTTTTAAATCCATTCTTTTATTTGGGCACCTGGCTTTATTGGATGTGGTATAGGCTCTTTTTTGCCGTCAATGGTTCGGCTAGCCAATTTACTAATTATCCGCCACTGCCGCTGCCTAGTGCGGCAGCAGCCGTGATTGGCATTGTTGGCGTAGTGGCGGTAATTATATACCGCCGAAAATTACTGCATAATAATCCGTACTTAACTTTTCTATTTGTAGTTTGTGGGATTTACATATTGGCTCTGCTAGCTGATGGCTATGCGCAGTACCACTATACTAATGAATTAGTGACCATGAATGGTCGTTATTTGATACCGATTTTATTATTATTGGGAGCTATTATCGGCAGCGCGTTTAGTCTGGCCTTTAGAAAATTAAAAATTAAAAAAACTTTGGTCGCAGCGTTAGTTTTACTGCTATTTTTGCAAGGTGGCGGCTTTTTAACTTTTATCACTCGCAGTGATGCAACTTGGGATTGGCCAAATTCAGTCGTCATTAAAGTGAATAATGCAGCCCGTAAAATAACTAAACCAATTATTATCAAAGGTAGTAAAACCTATACCACTAAATACTGGATTTTTAATTAATTATTAAGTATCAAAATGGTGACGTTTGAGTTCTTCTAGAATATCTTCCAGAAGCGAACGATTGGTCCGAATTAAATCAGCAATAATGCCTAGAGTAAATGAGATAAAGGCGCCGATTAAAAGTACGGTGCCAATAATCATTGACTGCAGATGATGAGCGCCGCCGGCAGTCTTGGAATGGGTTATCAACAGCAAGTAATAATAATGCACAAAGGGCGCTAGACCGAGAACTAACATGACGAAGCCAAGTGTTAGGAACACGGCATAGGGCCGGTACATGACAAACGCCCGGAAAATGGTTACGGCTGAACGGCGGACATGTTGCCAGTTTGATTTAAAATTACGTGATTCACGGGTTTTGGGATTGGTCTCAATTACAATCGTAGCAATAGCGTGGCGCTTATTACCGGCTTGAATAGTTGATTCCATGGCATAACCCCAACGGGTTACTAGATTGATTTGTTGAGCCGCGTATTTTGAATAAGCCCGAAAGCCACTGGTGCCATCCGGAATATTTGTCCCAGCCGTTAAGTTTAATATTTTAGTGCCAATTTTTTGTAATAATTTTTTAGTTGGAGTAAAGTGCTCAATCGTCTGGACTTGGCGATCGGCAATAACTGTGTCAGCTTTACCGTCAATAATCGGTTTGACCAGATCAGGGATTCTGTGTTGCGGATATTGATTATCACCATCCGTAATAACTATTATGTCGGCACCAAGCCGTAAGGATTCTTTTAAACCGACCCGAAATGAATAAGCTAAACCCTGGTTTCGACGATGGTAAACAAAATGTTTTACACCTAATTTTTTAGCTACTGCAACGGTTTTATCAGTTGATCCATCGTCAATTACTAAAATTTCAATTTTATCGATACCTTTTATTTTTTTAGGGATAGATTTAAGGACGTCCGGTAGGGTCTTCTCCTCATTGAGGCACGGTATCATAACTATTAATTTCATGGGTTACTCCAGGTTATCTTAATTATACACAGGATATACACACATTTGAAAATATATTTCCAATAACGTTCAGTTGGTGTTAAGGATAGTATTTTTCATTTTTTAAATAGTTAGCCTGAAAATTCACTATAATTACTAATGCCAATGACCGATAGAATAATAGACATCAAACAATCTTTATTATTAAGCCAAGTCAGCCTGTTCGGATTTTTAATTATCTGTAGATTGCTTAAACCTCATGTAGTAGTAATTAACGGGGGTGCAAGCAATTTCGGTAAATACAAATTAACTGTCGGGCTGTACATACTTGGTTTCTTACTAGATATATTTTTTCTCTTAAAGAGTGCTCAACAGATTAAACAACTAGATGATAAGTACCGCTATTTAGTTTGGACCATTGGAATTTTAGCCGGGTTAACGACGCTAGTTTTTATCAGCACCTTTCCGCGCTTTCTATCGCCTATTTATTCGACAATTCATGATGATTTTGGAATAGTGCTTTATGGTTACGAGTTTCTACTATCAATTTGGCTAGTTACTAAAATTAGAACCCGATTGTCCTTCTTGGCTTTAATAATAGAAACCAGCGGTTCACTAATAGCTCTATTTTCAATTCTGAAAGTTATCCACTTTTTATATATCGGGCAATTTATTGGCGCAGCTGGGTTTGCGATATTGTTAGTATTCATATTTCCGACATTATTTGGCCTAATTTCAAAACCAACGCCAACAAGCTTGTCATAATAAAGCTTATGCTATTAGATAATTTGATTAGCTATAAGTCAAATTGGTATACTGCAAGCAAAGGATAAATTATATGTCACAAGAATTATTATTACTCAGTGGAAGCGCTCATCCTGAACTAGCTCAGGCAATAGCTGAAAAATCATTTGAAACATTGGTTGATGCGGAGATTGGTCAATTTCCTGACGGCGAGACAAAAGTTAAAATCAATGATAATGTACGCGAAAAAGATGTTTTCATTATTCA
>JBEKIY010000037.1:0-6786 GCA_050011495.1 Saccharimonadales bacterium (SeqCode)
GTTCGGATTAAGTGGAGCAGGCTCATTTCCAATAAATACTTTTGGGAAACCATTGGGATCAATCACATGGCTTAAATCAGCTACAACATTAGGTGCTGATGGCAAATGTTGATTTAAAGTTCGAACAATTGCCGAATTTTTCAGTTGATTTTGCAAGCTGGGAAATGGCAAACTAATCAAAATTCCACCAATAATCCAGACTGTCCCTAGTAGTGTTATAGCGCCAACGATAGTACCTAAACCACGGTCAACTTTATCGATTTCATGATGAATTAGTTTGGTTTTAATAACATAGCCAACATATTCACCGACTAAAAGGAATAATAAAGCTGACCCGATCGTGATACTCATAGTTAACCAAGAGCGAGACAAAGCGGTATGAGCAAAATGGACAAAATTTGGTTCAATCCAAGCTCCGAAAAATAAGCCAACGAAAAAACCAACTGTTGAAAATATCTGACGAACTGAACCAATTTCAAAACCACGGATCATAGCACTAATTAAAAAAAGCAGAATAACCAAGTCAATTAAATTCATAATAATTTTTCTTCCACCATTTTAAATTGGTAGCTATGTATATTCATGGTTTTTGATAAGTTTTTGAACATTGACGAGCTGTCAAAATCGCAAAATACCATGACAGTATAGCAACCGGTAACTCTATAAAAAAGGCCAGTAAAATCGAGTGAATCAAATCAATACCCCGCCGAGAAGTTAAGACATCAAACCAACTATCAATAATTAAGCAGGTTCCCAATGAACTAGCGCTAAGCATTACCCATATCGATTTTTTGGCAATAAAATAGGCTGTTAAAGCTAACATCAAAATTACTAGGCAATCAAAACCCTCCCATACAATATCCCAATGGTGCGTTATTTGTCGGGTTGGCAGAGTCATTGAAAGATAGACAGTCCACGGTATTAAAATAGCGGCCGCAGTAGTATAAAATAAGACCGCCCAACTTGGTAATCTGATTATCGATACCCGGCTTTGCCGTTTGCTTGAACTGAATTGTTTATTTTTAGCCATATATAGATAACCATTATTGTAATGTAGCGATTGTCGGCTTGGCAAGCTGTTAAATTGATTTAACCTTGTTTTTATTAACTAGTTTTAACATGCAGTCGTTTTTTAAGGTTGATCCCGATGGCCAACAAAAACAGAAGTGCTAGAAACACAATGTAAACCGACCGATCAATAACGTTGGCTGATAAAATTGTCGCTGTATTTATATGATCTAAATGTTCAGCAAAAATTAGAAAAGTTTCGCGAAAACCGATGGCGCCAGGTGTCAGCGAAACGAACAATGCAAAATTAGCTGCACCGGAATATGTCATTGCTTGGCCGAAGTTAATACTCGGGTGTATTGATCGTAGCTCAACCGCATAAATAACTGCCGTAATAGCAACTTGAGCTAGAGTTGACAAAGCTAATAATGCACAACTTTTAACAGTTAGACGGAAACGACTTTCATTACCTGAAACATCAAGTTTGTGCTTATGATTCCAATAACGTAACCCCCACAGGCCAATACCACCAACAACTAAAAGCGCTAAAACAGTCTGCCACCAAGGGCGATTAGTAACTAATAGGAACAGAAGGCTAAATAAGATATAAAAGCCATAATAAATGAAAGTGGCACCAGCATAATCTCTAATCCGAACACGATGTTTATTTTTTAAATAAATTGCCCGAAAGCCGGGACCACTTTGCAGTGGTCCAAAGAAATTAACAAGTAGAGTGTAGATAGTTAATAGCCCATTCTCGTGCCAACTAAGCGGTTTATTACAGAGCAGCAAGATGCATTGATAGACCACCATTAGGCACATAAGCAGTAAAACATACAAACCAAAGACAACTAATAACGTTGAAAGTTTTGTCTGCCGCAATGCTGTCACATATGAGGAGTGATGGATAAAGAACAAAGTAAATAATGTAACTGTGACGCAGACAATAATTATAGCCAATACTTGCTGGACTTTTTTTATGGCTAGATATTTAATAATCAATTGCCAAATAGACTTTAGGGACATATTGTTTAGTCTAACATGATCTAGGAATTCCCTGTTATATCTAGTACTACTATAAAAGTTGTAAGAGATACTTTTACAGCATATCTGCAGAAAGATTTACTAAAATACTCAATGTAAATATCTAATACCAAAAAGGAGATCCTTTATGCTTAGCAAAAGATATTTTCATCATCAGTTTATCGATATAAATCCAAGTAAATTAGCACGCCGACAACGTTTTCTAAGGCGCATGCAATACCGCGCCAATGATCGAATGGATAAAAAACAATCACGCAAATTACTCAAACGCCGAGCGACCAAATCGACCTTAGTATAAAATGATTGTCATGAACACTATATTTAGTCAAATCTATTACTATCGCTCATTCCATAGTTTTGGATGGAGTCTAATAATGTTTATAGTCTGGGTAGTAATCATTGGTATACTAATTTTTCTAGTTGTTTATTTTATTGCGAATCATCATTCAATCTCTATTTCGCAGCCCAAAAATCATCCTCTAGAAATAGCCAAAACACGTTATGCTAAAGGTGAAATCAATAAAGAGCAATTTGAAGAGATAAAAAAAGAACTTCAGCCCTGATCCAATTTAAGAAGTATTATGAGTTGCCTCAAATTTAATAATCCGTTTACGCCACTCCAAAGCAGTTAAAACGACTACGAAAACGTCAAATATGTTTAAAGATAGCAAGCCAAAAGTAACCTGGTGTATTAGCTGAATAGTTTGATAGACAATAAAAATCACCAGTACTACAAGCAGCAAAGGATATCCCCAAAATTTATCTTTCAATACAGCTGCTAAGGCCACTAACTTTACTATGCCGTGAGTTAATAAATATATCGCTGCATAAGTAGTGGAGATGCTCGATAAGTGGTGGATGCTATGCGATAAAAAATTAGCTATAAAATTATTTGGGTCTTCGCTTAATTCGCCTTTAGTTAAAACACTCCCCCAATGATTAATAAAATGCGGAGTGATGAAGAACAAAATTACACCACCAATTACTTCCAACGCTGCTTCAAGTGTTTTTAAGAGAATACTGATATGAAATATTTGGTCAAGTTTTATATGCATATGGCTTACTCTAACATGTAATACTTTAGCTCTTTTATAGTACACTTAATAGATAGCTGGTAATTTTGACATGAACAAGTTTTACATTACTACACCAATTTATTATGTTAACGACATACCTCATATTGGTCACGCCTATACTACTTTGTCGGCTGACGTGATTGCGCGCTACTGGCGCCAGAAAGAATATGAGGTGTTGTTTGCCACGGGAGTTGATGAAAATGCTCAAAAGACCGTCCAAGCAGCTGAAGCCGCCGGAAAACCAATCGTGGAATATACCCAAGACATGGCCGATATATGGCGAACTACTTGGGAAAAACTAGGCATTAGTAATGACTGTTTTATAAGGACTACATCTGACAAGCATAAGACTGCCGTTTACGAAATAATTAAACGAGTCCAAGCCGGTGGCGATATATATAAAGACAGCTATAAGGGCTTTTATTGTGTAGGTTGCGAGAGTTTTATTAAGGAAGCAGATTTAGTTGATGGTTTATGCCCCGACCATAAAACTGAGCCGCAATGGCTGGAGGAAGACAATTTTTTCTTCAAACTCAGCAAATACCAACAACAATTGCTTGATCATATTGAATCACACCCTGATTTTATCCAGCCAATAAGCCGTCGCCATGAAGTCCTTTCCTTTATAAAACAGGGGCTACAGGATTTTTCAGTATCACGTTCCACGCAACAATGGGGTATTCCCTGGCCTGATGAACCCGGCCAAGTCGTTTACGTTTGGTTTGACGCCTTAACCAATTACTTAACTGCTACTGGCTTCCCTGAAGAAGACTTTACTAAGTTCTGGCCGGCCGATTTACATTTAATTGGTAAGGATATATCTAAATTTCACTGTATTTATTGGCCAGCCATGTTAATGAGTGCTGGTTTACCGTTGCCCAAACAAATTTTTGCACATGGCTTTTTCACTATTGACGGCCAAAAGATATCAAAATCACTAGGCAATGCCGTAGATCCGCTTACGATGATGAGTAAATATGGTATCGATACTTTACGCTACTACCTGTTTTCCGAAATACCATTCGGCGAAGATGGCGAATTCAACCACCAACGTTTTCAAACTGTCTATACTACGGATTTAGCTGATGATCTAGGGAACCTTGTCCAGCGTGTAGCCGTACTAATTAGCAAGCATTTAGACGGCGTTATAGGGGAACTACCAGGCCCAACCATCAAAGTTGATCCTTATGACCAAGCCATTCAGGAGCTTAAGCTATCTACTGCCCTAAAAGGTGTCTGGCAGGAAATCCGTAATCTTAACGTATATTTGCAGGAAAATAAGCCATGGGAAAAAGTATCGACTGATAAAGTTGAATTTGAACGAATTGTCCGTCAAACAGTTGCTAATTTATTGTTAATCGCTGACCTGCTTAAACCATTTTTGCCAGACAGTTCACAAAAAATTTCAGCTACATTCGCCGATGGTAAAATCCATCCTGAAGTTGGCTTACTATTTCCTAAAAAATGATTCACATTGAGTATAGTTAATACGCTATAATAGGCACTAACAGTATGAAAGAACAATTCCATAAGGTCTCCATTAAAGTATCGAAATTAGCCGGTTCAATGTTGGCATTTGGTGTGGCCATCTCTATTATTATCATCTGGTTAATTGTTGGGCCGTGGACTCATTATTCCAATACTTGGTTACTAGTTATTAATACCATTACCGACGTGGTCATTTTCTTAATGGTATTTTCAATTCAAAACACACAAGTCCGCGATAGTAAGGCTATCCAACTTAAGTTAGACGAGCTAATTATCGCCGATAAAAAAGCTCGCAATGCTTTCATTGGCTTAGAAAGTTTAACTGACGACGAACTAACCGAAATCGATGCCGAATTCGAGCAGCTGCTAGCGTCTCTTAAAGGACCTTCGATATTACATAAACTTCATAAAAAAATAGACGAAGAAAAAGCCCATCGCTTTAGCTTAACCCGTCAAGCCGGGAAAATTGTCGGCACCGTACTTAGTCCGTTCACAAGCGACGACAAAAAATAAATTTACTCACTATCAGTACTTTTGGGTTGTGGATTTCAATAATTATTGAGACTATGAATAATGTTTATGTAAAATAAGGCACTAACATGAATTTAGCGATCCACACCGATAAATTAAGTAAACACTATGGCTCACTGGTCGCTTTAGCATCACTCAATTTAGATGTATATCAGGGAGAAATACTTGGATATTTAGGACCTAATGGCGCCGGTAAAACAACTACTATTCGAGCCTTGCTAGGGCTTATTAAACCAACCTCAGGCAGTGCTGAAATATTTGGCATAAATACCCAGACCGATAAAGTTAAAGCCCACCAGCATTTAGCCTATGTGCCCGGTGAAGCAACTTTCTGGCCGTCATTAACTGGTGCCGAGACACTACATTTATTGGGTAAGATTCATGGCCGAATCGATCTGAAATATCAAAAACAATTGATTAAACGTTTTAAATTTGACCCGTCAAAAAAAGTCCGAACTTATTCCAAAGGAAACCGTCAAAAAATAAATATTATTGCTGCTTTTTCAACCCGGGCTGAATTGCTAGTTATGGATGAGCCAACCAGTGGTTTGGATCCGATTATGGAGCAAGCTTTTAAAGAGTCAGCATTAGAAGCCAAAAATAACGGGCAAACTGTTTTTCTATCATCGCACGTCTTAGAAGAAGTTGAAGCACTTTGTGACAGAATCGGTATTTTAAGGGCCGGGAAACTGGTTGAGCTAGGCACTCTAGCCCAAATGCGCCATCTTTCAGCCGTGTCGGTCGAGGCCACTTTTGACGATCAGCCGCCAGCGATTGGACATTTAGAAGGTGTAAGCAATGTTAGGGTTGCTGGCCATATTCTAAATTGTCAAATTCGCGGCTCAATTGAACCGTTGTTGCGGGAAATAATTAAAGCTCACCCTAAGACCCTGCTTAGCCGTGAGCCGTCTTTGGAAGAACTATTTCTATCGCTATATGGCGATGAAGACATTCGTAATCAGGCCGCTGACAATGAATGATAATTTAGCTACCACGATTATTAAACCGCAGAAAAAATTTCATTCACCCCAAACGGTAATTAGTCGATTTGTTGCCCGTCGGACTTTTCGTAGCGCAAGTGTCTGGGCCTTAATTTTTGGTATTTTTGTAGCATCCAAAGCCATCGGCTTTGTTAAAGCCTACCCCACGGCACTAGCTCGCCAAAAAGTAATTGCAAATTTCAGCGACAATATTGGCATCAAAATTATCCTTGGTCCACTTCATCACGCTTCAACTGTTGCCAGTTATGTGACCTGGAATACACTGGCTATTATGGTCATAATCGGCTCAATCTGGGCGCTATTATTAGCTACTAAAATGTTCCGAGGCGAAGAAGAAGCTGGTCGAAGTGAGCTACTACTAGTTGGACAAACAACAGCTCGTCGCGCGGCCCTTAACACTATGGCTGGCTTAACTGCTAGCTTAGCATTTTTTTATGTAATTTTATCCTCCGTCTTCACCCTGGTCGGTAAATATCACGATGTTAACATAAATATACGCTCTGCCCTTTTTTATGCACTAGTGGTAATCAGTGGCGTTTTAGTTTTTATGATGGTGGGGTCACTAACGAGTCAATTAATGCCAACCCGCAGCCGGGCGGCAGCGGTCGCTACAGCTGTCTTTGGGATTAGTTTTATTT
>JBEKIY010000038.1:0-6779 GCA_050011495.1 Saccharimonadales bacterium (SeqCode)
TCGAATTATCAAGGAAGAAAGTTCGTCAGCAGGAGTCCGTCGGATTAAAGCCATACTTCAGTAATTTTCGAGGGTCACGCGTGCTATAATCATAGGGATTATGCTTCCCAAATTAAAGAAAATGGGCAAATCTTTTGCTAGCAAAACGACTAGCGGTGCTCGCCAAGCCGCATCAAGTGCCAGTAAAGGATTGCAATCCGTCCGGTCTAAAAAGAAATCAGATCATGATCAGTATATTGTGGCGCTTGATATAGGCACTGAATTCATCAAAGCCCTAATTGGTCGAATCATTGATAATGATAAAGCTGAAATTATTGGTGTCGGACGTTCTCACCAATCATTAAGCGATATGCAGGCCGGAGCAATTTCGGATATTGCCAGCGTAGTAGAAAACTGTGACAAAGCTCTTAACCAAGCTGAAGCCGAAGCTGGTATTTCAGTACGTCCGGCGATTATTGGGATAGCCGGCGAGTTAGTCAAAGGAACGACCACGACAGTTCGCTTTAAGCGTAAATTATCTGAAAAACCAATGGATATAGAAGAAGTCGAACGGATTATTCATATTGTTCAGGAGAAAGCCGAAGCAGCCGCTAAACAACAAGTGATGATCGAATTAGGTGGTAAGGATATTGGTGTGCGGCTGGTAAATAGCGCCATAGTAAGTATTGATATCGATAGTTATAAAGTTACAAACCCGATTGGTTTTCAGGGTAAAGAAGTACTAGTTCAACTTTACACTGCCTACGCCCCCTTAATTCACCTTGGTGCTTTGGAAAAAACCGCCAATGAACTTGATTTAGACTTGCTCGCAGTAGCGGCAGAACCGTTTGCCGTTGCCCGATCAGTTATAGGCAACGATCCCAACGCGACAATGAGTGCTATTCTTATGGATGTTGGAGGTGGCACTACTGACATTGCAGTGATTGACGAGGGTGGTGTGCAGGGCACAAAAATGTTTGGTATCGGTGGACGAGCTTATACTCGATCGATAGAACGTGACCTAGGAGTTGAATTCCAACAAGCAGAGGATTACAAACTTGATCTAGGGTTAAATCATTTGCCTCAGAGCAAAATCCCAGCAGTTGAAAAATCACTTCAGAAAACCCTAGATGTTTGGATTGATGGTGTAGAACTAGCACTTGGGGAATTTAATCAACTTGATCATTTACCCAACCATATATTGTTATGTGGCGGTGGATCTAGTCTTGATATGTTAATGGATGAACTCCAAGAAGCGGATTGGTATAAAGAATTACCATTTACTAAAAAGCCGGTCGTTAGACATATTCAGCCAGATCAAGTAGTTGGCATTACTGATAAAACAGGACACGTGACAGATCATACATTTATAACAGCTATGGGCTTACTTAGAGTTGGTATCGACACCATGCAACAAGCTGGTAATGCTCCGACTAACTCAATCCGTGAAAAATTAGATAGAATGTTAAAGATATGAACCCCACTCATAAGGATACTGTCTATATCGATATTGATGATGAAATAACCAGCATCATTGATAAAATTAGCTCGACTAATTCCAAAATTGTCGCTGTTGTATTGCCTAAAAGGGCTACCATGTTACAAAGTTCGGTCAACATGAAACTGCTCAAAAAAGCCGCTGATGCTGCTCGCAAACAGGTCGTATTAATTACGTCTGAAGCAAGCTTATTGCCTTTGGCAGGATTAGCCAATCTACATGTTGCTAAAACCCTGCAATCGAAACCAGAAATACCAGATGGTGTGGAGTTAGACAAAGAATCGACGGATCATGGTTTCATTGATGCTAGTGAAGATGAAGATTTTGATTCTAAGCTAGCAAGCGAGCAACCAATCGGTAAACTTGCTGGCTTACCCGAAGAATCTACTGAAGAAGACAAGAAAGTCATGCCTCAATTAACGCCGTTGCCAATCCCAAGAGCAACACCTGAGGATGCCGCAATCGAGATTGATAATAGTGATGAAGAATCAACTGAAGATGATAAATCCAAAGTAAAGGACGATAAGCCGATCGATAAAAAACTAAAAATTCCCAATTTCGAGAAATTCCGATTGCGACTGATAATTGGTTTTGTATTACTAGTAGTTATAGCAATTTGTTTCATACTCTTTAGTTCTATATTTAATAAAGCTGATATTACGGTCTATACCAAAACTAGCAGTATAAACAGTACGCTTACTGTCACGCTTGATTCGACAGCAACTTCAGTTAACTCCGGAACATCAACAATTCCTGCTCAGATTCAACAAAATCAGAAAACTGCCTCACAACAAGTAGCTACAACCGGACAAGAGAACACCGGCAGTACAGCCAGTGGCAGTGTTTCTATGACTGATTGCGTACCAGGATATGGTCTTCCCACTCCTGTTCCTGCAGGCACTGGTATTATTTCAAATGGTTTAGTTTACATAACCCAATCTGTTACAAGTTTTAGTAAAAATGGTACTCCTGACTCTAAAGATTCTTGTTATGCCTATCCTGAAATTGGCTCTACTAACATTACTGCTCAAAACCCAGGATCAAAATATAACATCTCAAATGCTAATTTTAGTGTAGCAAGCAGAAGTGACGTTACAGCTAGTGGCTCCACGACTGGTGGAACCGATAATATTGTCCAGGTAGTATCTCAAGCTGATATTTCAAATGCTGAGCAAAAACTAAGCAGTCTAGATACTAGTTCGATTAAATCAGCGCTAGCTACAAGTCTTCAACAAGACGAATTAATGCCTATATCGGGCACATTTACTGCGGGTCAACCAACTATTACTACAAGCGCTAATGTCGGCGATCAAGCTACCTCATTAACAGTTACAGAGGCCACCACTTATTCAATGTTTGGGATCAAGGATAGTTACCTACAAACCATCGTAAACAATGCTATTAATCAGCAAATTAATCAATCGCAACAATCGATCATCAATAATGGATTATCCAGTACAACCTTTACCGTTATCAATCAAGCAGCAACAAGCGCCCAAATTACGTTCCCAACAGCAGCAACTATTGGTCCGAAATTTGATCTTCAAAGTTTAAAGAAACAAATTGCAGGGAAAAAGGCAGGAGATGTTAGAACTATTATTGGATCCAATAGTGGCGTAACAAACGTGACAGTTCACTATAGTCCGTTCTGGGTTAGTACTACTCCCGGTAATGTCAACAAGATCACTATTGTTATAAAAAAGAGTACGTAAATGGCAAATATATCTGCCAATAAAACGTATCTGGCATTGGATATCGGCACCCAACGGATTGGAGTAGCAATTGGTCAAAGTAGTAACCGTCTACCCCGACCGCTAACAGTTCTTCAAAACACAGATACAATAATTGAGCAAATTAACCAATTAATCCAACTTCATAAAGCCAGTGGTTTAGTAATTGGGGTACCTAGAGGGTTAGATGGTCAAACAACTAATCAAACTCGCTATACAGAAGACTTTATTAAGTCTTTAACGGGGAGAATTGTTATACCGGTTTATAAACAAGATGAAGCAGTTACTTCAAAACAAGCTGAAGCGGAATTAGTAGCTCGAGGTAAACCTTACTCTAAAGCCGATATTGACGCCCTAGCTGCAACCTACATATTGGATGATTTTTTGCAACAACCTACAATAGAAGCATTATGAAATACCGCTATCGAAAAAGAACCCGCCGCCAAAGACTTAAACTTTTCCTGCTAATCATCTCATTGGTAATCATTTTATTAATAGCAGCAACCATCCTAGTCCGACATCGTTTTAATAATGATCTGAGAGCTGTTAACGACAATCCACAAACTAGAATAGTAAATATTTCAAACGGCTTATCGGTCGAGCAAATTGCCGATTTGCTGCATAAAGACAACTTAGTCCGGAGTAGTTGGGCGTTTGATTGGTACGTACGAACAACTGAGTTAAATAGTGATCTAGAAGCCGGTACTTATGCCCTAGCTGCCAATCAATCAACTTCCTCAATTGTTAAAGTCTTAACTCAAGGTAAAGTAGCCACTAAATTAGTTACTATTATCCCCGGCCAACGCTTAGATCAAGTCAGAGCAACATTAATTAACGCTGGATTCTCGCCAGCAGCTGTAGACCAAGCATTACAGCCTGAGCAGTATGCGGATTTGCCAGCTCTAGCCGATAAACCATCTGGGGCCAGTTTAGAGGGTTTACTATACCCTGATTCATTCCAAAAAACGGCTACCACAGACCCATCAGTTATTATTCGAGAATCGCTTATTGAATTAGGTCAACACCTTACCCCTGATCTACAAGCAGCATATGCTAAGGAAGGGCTAACAACTTATCAAGGAATTATATTAGCCTCGATTGTTGAAAGTGAGGTTTCGAATCCTTCAGATCAAACACAGGTCGCCCAAGTTTTTCTAAAAAGGATAAGTTTAAATATGCCCTTAGGCAGCGATGTTACGGCATATTATGGGTCAATAATTAACGGCCAAGCTCCAAGTTTGTCATATGATTCGCCATATAATACGTTGCTTCATACCGGACTACCACCCACTCCAATCAGTACCGTTAATGATCAGTCCCTGGAAGCCGTGGCTCATCCTGCTGCCACAGACTGGTTATACTTTGTGACTGGAGACAATGGCGTTACCTATTTTTCTCAGACAGAACAACAGCAACAGACTAATACTGCACTGTATTGTCATAAATTATGTAATGAATAAATTAATAAAACTATTTGACACAATATAATCGTATCTGTTATCAAGAATAAGCCACATGGTATAATTTAATTTGTTGACGAACCAAAACCGCTATTTGTGTCGACGCTTCTAATCACGTTTAAAAACACAGTTGGCCTTATTCGCGTACTGTTAAGATGATACGTGATTAGAGTTATGTGAAAAATAATTTGCTAGGAGATAACATTCGTAGCTTATCAGATGTAATTCATGGTCGTATACAACAAGTTTCTGCTTTAGAAGCTGGTCATCGACAATTATTAAGGCCACTTCATCTTATTGGTAAAAAAGCTGTGCGGTACGAACTCCTTATATTTAATATATTGATCTTATTAATCGTAATTTATACCTGGCATATTAATACATCATCGAATCAATCAATTACTGCTTCAGCTTTAAGCACAACCAACGCTACCAGCCAACCAGTAAACCCACTTGATCAGTTATCGGCCGCTAATATAGCACAAACAATAGCCACAATGGCTAACTTACCGGAACAAACTGCCGTTCGAAATGAAGCTGAATCAGTTCAAGCTCAATTAGCTGTTGCGCCAGCCGAGAACGTAGTTGTAACAAAGCCACAAGTTGTGGCAACCGAACTTAAGAGTCGTAGCGATATCCAAACATACACCGTCCAAGCTGGTGATACATTAGCTTCTTTAGCTACAAAATTTAATATAACGTCAAATAGTATCGCTTGGTCTAATAAATTATCCGGCACAAGTTTAACGGTTGGTAAATCTCTAGTTATCCCGCCAATTAGCGGTATTGTATACACGGTTAAAGCAGGCGATACACCACAAAGCTTAGCTACGACTTACAGTGCTAGCGCTAGTCAGATTATCTCTTTTAATGATGCCGAGTTAACTGGGTTGACACCGGGAGAACAAATTGTAATTCCCAATGGACAATTGGCGGTTGTTAGCTTTCCGACATATAACCTTTATAATGCGGGCGTTGCCACTTATGGTGGTGATGGCTATGATTTTGGATATTGCACTTACTGGGTAGCTCTTCGACGCATACAGGTAGGCAAACCTTTGCCAAACGATCTAGGGAATGCCTCATCATGGGGTTATTTAGCTCATGCCTTTGGCCTAAGTACTGGTACGACCCCGCAACAATATGCCGCCGTAGTTATTAGTACGTCAGGAGAAGGGCACGTTGCGTTCGTGGAATCAGTCAATGCTGATGGAAGCATTAATATATCAGAGATGAACCGAATCGGTTGGGATAGAGTTGATTATCGAACAATTGCCGCCAGTCAAGCTGATGCCTATATCTACATATATTAATCAAATTAATGCTGATAAAATACTAAACCTAACTATATGTAGTTGCGCTAATTTAATAATTATGATGGAATAATACATATGTTTGTTGATAAAGCTCATATTTTTGTAAAGGCTGGTGATGGTGGCAATGGTCACGTTAGTTTTAGGCATGAAAAATTTGTTGATCGGGGCGGTCCCGATGGCGGTGATGGCGGTGATGGTGGCGATGTAATATTTGAAGCAAATAGCAACCATAACTCTTTAGCTCAATTCCGATTTCAAAAACGATTAATTGCACATTCCGGTTCAGATGGCGGCAAACAACGTCGTCATGGGAAAAATGGAGAGAATTTGATTGTCGCTGTTCCGATTGGCACTATGTTAATAAGCGGGAATGTAAATGTCGTGGCTGATCTAACGCATGATAAAGATCGATTTGTTGTAGCAATTGGCGGTAAAGGTGGATATGGAAATGCTCATTTTACAAGCTCAACCAGACAAGCTCCGAAAATAGCTGAAAAAGGTGAACCTGGCCAGGAATTTGAATTGGACTTGGAGCTCAAACTAATTGCAGACGTTGGTCTGGTTGGTTTGCCAAATGCCGGTAAGTCGACACTACTAGCTGCACTTAGTAACGCTCACCCAGAAATTAATAATTATCCTTTTACTACTCTTACTCCCAATCTTGGCGTAGTAGCAATGCCTGATAAAACTAGTCTGTTATTTGCTGATATTCCGGGGTTAATCGAAGGCGCCGCTGAAGGCAAGGGATTAGGTGATGATTTTTTGCGCCATATCGAACGTACTCATGTCCTTGTTC
>JBEKIY010000039.1:0-6705 GCA_050011495.1 Saccharimonadales bacterium (SeqCode)
GATGGGGCTGGGAAATCAACCCAACATAAGAAATTGCTCGAATACCTATCGAAATTTAATCAAAAAGTTGTTGGCGTCGCTGAACCGGGCGGGACTGAAATTGGTTTATTGCTCAGGGATATTATAAGAAATCCATATTTTAAATTGACCCCAGAAACCGAATTTGATCTTTTAACTGCTGCTAGACGAGAACTGGCACGACTGGTCTTAGCGCCTGAAATCGCCAGCGGTAGCATGGTTGTAAGTGATCGAAATTGGTTTTCATCTGTCGCCTATCAAGGTTTTGGCAGGGGTATGGCAGTAACCGAAATAGTCGAAACATCTAAACGCGCGATGGGTGATTTTTTTATACCCGACAAAGCCGTCATACTTGACGTGCCACTGAGTATAGCGGAGTTAAGGAAGAATTTCAGAGCCGAAAAACCAGATACCTTTGAAATAGAAGAAAATCCATTTTTTGAAAAAGTTAGGCAGGGTTATTTATGGGTAGCTGAGAAGTTTAATATAGAAGTGGTTGATGGCTTCTCAATGATTGAATTAGTGCACCATAACGTTTTAAAACAACTTGGTTACACGGCACTAGACGGTCAAGTATAAAGTTTTTTGACATGAAGATTAGCGTGATAAAATAATTGGAACAATGGACAAAAAAATAGAAATCCCTGAGGTAATTTTTTATGCCGGCCCTATGTCCTCTGGTAAAACTGGACGCATTCACTCGTTAATTGGTAAGTTTATAGCTACCCATACTCCATACGAGGTCTTTAAACCATTTCACGATATAAGAGACTCGGTAATTAAGCCTCGTGGAATGTCTAATGGTGACGCCTATGAAGCTACGGTAATAAAATCATTTGAAGAAATTGACGCTGAACGTTTATTCCGTATTGGCAAACTAACACTACTTATCGATGAAATATTTATGTTAGGCTATGACGAAAATCGTCAGCCAATTCCGGACGCCTATTATAATGCTATTCAAAGGTTGGGTAGGGCTGGCATAACCAGGGTGTTTGCTTCTGGTTTAAATATAGCGGCTAGCGGCCATGTTTTCCCAGTCTTTTCTGACGCTGAACGTTTTGGAGCTGATATTGTATATATGACAGCTGATTGTGGTTATCCGGAAAATGGTGACAATGATCCAACCTGTTGTGCGCCAGCCCGAAATAGTCAAATTTGGAGCAAAAAATTCCATATGCCTATCCGACCGACCTCTTTACCTGATTTATTGCCTGAGGGTTATAATCCAGATTTAGAATATATTCCAGTCTGTCCAAAACATAATATTTTGGCTTATTCCGAAGACGCCTCAATTGAATACATCGAACTAACTGAATTAAACGCCAGGGTAGCGTAATTACTATTTATTAAAATAGTAAATTATCTAAAAAATGGTTTGCTATTATTAGTTTGTGAAGAACTTAATACTTGCCTCACAATCGCCGGGTAGAAAGCAAGTACTTGATGCCGCCAATGTAAATTTTAAGATTATAGTCAGCAATTATGTTGAAGACATGAGTCTTAAACTAAAACCACAAGACTTAGCTATTCACCTATCAGCTGGAAAAGCCAGGGAAGTCGCAAGCCGAGTAAGCAATGCCATTGTGATTGGTGCTGACAGTTTTGTAGTATTTAAAAATAAGGTTGTTGGTAAGCCGCACACAGTCAGCAAGGCCATAAAAATTCTTAGTATGCTGAGCGGTCAAACCCACGAGCTGGTAACAGGATATACAATTATCGATTCAGATACTAATAAAAGTTTGTCGGATTTCGTTATAACTAAAGTATATTTTAAAACTCTCAGCCCCAAAATGATCTCTGAATATATTAAATCTGACAACGTACTTGAAAAAGCCGGTGGTTATTCTATCCAAGGGAATGGCTATAAATTAGTTGAAAGAATCGATGGTAATGCCGACAATTTAATGGGTTTACCGCTAGCAAATATCGTCGAAGCATTAAAAGAATTTGACTATAAAATTATCTGATTAATATTCTTTTAAAATATTTCTTTATAAAATTTATTTGCATTAAATTAACCTAGTTGGTAAATTAAGCTTAGATGAATGAGTTGCTTGATAACAACCCTACTCAACAAGAGACAATTAAGGGTGAATTAGAATTGGCTTTTATCCAAGTAGCTAAAATCAACGATCAGATTAATAACATTGAAGCCAGGTTAACAGACTCTCCGCCTCCTGCAGAAATGGCAATGCTGGGACGAATGGCAATTGGCCTAGAACAACAGAAAAATGATTTAATTTCGTGGTTTTCTTTCTTAACTATAAAAAGCTTGCAACCGGCTGAAGTACCCATAGTTGCTGATACTCAAACCGAAATAGCTATTGACGATAAAGCCTTTAATAACAACGTTGCCAGGGTTATTGCTAATTTAACACCTATAATTTCGGCCGAAGATGTACCTGAAATAATTGATCAAACTCCAAAAGAAAGTCCGCCAATAGAAATTTCTCCAACTACCGAAACAATACAATCAATTGAAGTTAAAACATCTAAACCAATAGTTTCAAAGTCTAAAAAAGCCGGTTCAAAAGCATCTACTAAACAGGCTAAACAGCCTTCATCGGCAGTAACAACCAAACCTAAAGTTTCATCAAAACATAAAATGCCTCCTAAAACTCATCCAAAAACACTAAAACCTAATCAACGCTCTACTGATTGGCAAGAAATGATGGAAGTCAGAAGACGCTATTTAGAATCATTAGAAAAAGAGTCATCTGAGCCGATAGTTTTAACTGATCGACAAAAACTTAATCGTAACATTGATCAGCGATTACTAAAATTTTTAATCGGTCAAGGCGAAAAACCAAAGCAACCCGTTTCTGAAAGGACAAGGATTGCTACCTTCAATGCTTTTTGGAGCACGCCAACCGACAAACGTAAGCCTGGTTGGCAAAAGCGCATGATTGAAGCTCAGATTGCCTAACTTGTATAATTTAAATCAGAAGATTGACTAATATTGTAGAATATGCTAGAATATACCTACTTTGTTGAGGTGAATTAGATCGCTTCCAAGGTACATTGACAAGCAGATTTAACACAGGCTGAGACCTTATTTTTAATATTGAAATCAGATCTCAGCTTGTGAAAAATAGGAATAATCGCTCCAACCGACAAAAGCATTACCAAAAAAGGAGAAGCACCCTCAATGCCGTCTTACCATTATTTAACCCAACCCCATGTCGCTGAGATTTTCGAAGATTGTCTCTACCGCGACGAAACCGGTGAGTCCCAGTACAATATGGTTGTAGGTATCTTAAAGCAAACCAAATTTGATCCTGGGAAGCTCGCATTTCACCGACAAGCAATTGTTGACTTGTTGGCAGGTTTACCGGCAGATTTTCATCAAGGCCGTAAACACGGTGCCAACATGCGAAAAGCAACAGTAAACAAATTCGGTTTCCGTTGGACTGACTCTATCGATGATGTCGACAAGTTAATCCAACTGGGTGTCGCGATCGGGCGGGTAAGGTGCTACAAAGGTCGTCACTTTGGACCTTTTAAGCTGACTGACTTACCTAATATCGTCGTGAATTAAATCACCTCCGCGTCAACAACCGAGAAGGCACAGAGCCAATGAAGCTTCCCTATAAACGGAAAGGGACCGCCTTGATTGTCGTGGTTTCGGGAGACATACTCTCGTTTCTAACTAAAAACCATGAGCCAATCGGCGTTTCACAACTGGCTAAAGAGCTGAACCGAAAACCGGGCATAGTTGCCGTAACCCTGAAGTTCCTCTTCCGACACGGCTGGGTTACCAACCATCGCGGAAAATGGCGTTACAAACGGGCCATCGACAACAGAGATACATTTTTCATAACCAAGTCCGGGAAGAAGCAGCATTCCAAAATGCTGAAATAGAGCGACGATGACAGCTGGACTGTTAGAATATTGATCTGACTGTCCTTCGGGCCGTCATTTTTTATTCCTAATAGTCCGCTTGTCATTATCGCTTTTCATGAATGTGTTTTTCATGCTGATGAGTCCAAAAGGACGAAAAAGCGAGATATCCAACAGCTAATATAAGTTTTATCTAATAAGATTGATAAAATAATTAAGATTTAGTACAATTTATGAAACAAATACTATATAATATATAGTATTAAATATGGAGATAAATGGAAGATAAACACACCAGCCATTGGATAATATTAATTATTCTTGCCCTTGCGCAGTTTATGGTTATCCTCGACAGCTCGATTGTTAACGTTGCTATACCATCAATCGAACGGGCTTTTCATCTGATCCCAAGCACTCTGCAATGGATAGTCACAGCTTATACTTTAGCTTTTGGCGGTTTTTTACTGCTTGGTGGTCGGGCGGCTGACTTATATGGCCGGCGGCGAGTCTTTTTAAGTGGCGTTGCCTTTTTCTCAATAGTGTCATTATTGGACGGTTTATCCAGAAACGGTGGTATGTTGATAGCATTACGCGGGCTGCAAGGTCTGGCCGGAGCCTTTATGTCGCCAGCGGCCTTATCTATAGTCTTAGTAACCTACCGTGAAGGACACGAAAGAAATGTTGCCCTGTCGGTATGGGGAGCTGTAGCCGCCGGGGGAGCGGCTGTCGGTTTACTTTTAGGCGGTATCTTAACGCAATATTTAGGTTGGCGCTGGAACTTCTTTATTAACGTACCAATCGGCATATTCGTATTGATTTCAGCTTTCCGATTAGTGCCAAAACATGAATTCGAAGCTAAAGATAATAATTTAGATCTGTTTGGGGCGTTACTGGCCACCAGTGGACCAATGTTGCTAGTGTACGGTTTAGTTAAAGCACCGACGGTCGGCTGGACAGCACATTCCAGTTTAATCTACTTCGGTTTAAGTCTATTATTCTTACTAATTTTTGCTTATAACGAGAGTCGAGTTAAGCATCCATTAGTGCCGTTGGCGATCTTTAAAAACCGTAATTTATTGGGCGCTAATATGATCCAGCTGCCAATTGCTGCCGGTTTATTTTCAGTATTCTTTTTTTCAACGCTGTATTTTCAAAATATCTTGCATTACACACCAATTAGGACTGGTGTAGCTTTCTTAATAGTGCCACTGGCAATTATGGTAACGGCTTCCCAAGCCCCGAAATTAATTAAAAAATTCGGTTATAAAAGAATCCTTTCCGTCACACCGTTAATATCGGCTGTTGGCCTGTTTATGCTGTCTACTATTCCGTTGCACAGCCAATACTGGACGCATGTTGTACCCGGAATTTTCATCTTAGGGTTGGGGCTGGGCGCCACCTTTGTTAGTTTGTTAAGTGCTGCTACGTCCGGTGTAAGAGGCGATCAATCAGGGCTAGCATCAGGGATTATTAATACGACGCAACAAATTGGTGGGTCGTTAGGGTTAGCTGTCTTGACCGGTGTAACCGCCTCAGTTGCCGCCAGCTATGTAAAATCGGTTAAAATTACCAATTCACTAACTACTGCGACTGGTTTAGTCCATGGTTATCGTCGGGGATTTTTTCTAGCCGGCTGCTTTAACGTTTTTGCGGCCTTAGTCGCTTTCTTTATAATCAAACAACAATCAGCTAATAAGGCCGAAGAAGCTATCGCCCCAGTTGCTTAGTAATAATTAATATGGACTTATTTGTGTTTATTAATTATTATTATTTGACATGAAAAGCGAACGATTGCGGGAGTTAGCAAAGAATACTGTAAAAGTTGGTTTTTGCGGCTGGATAGGTACTTGTTCGGTAGTTGCGGCTTATCGCCAAACCACCGAAAAAGCCATTGCCAAACCGGCTATCGAAACCAAAGCTGACCATCTATTTCAAGCCAGAGGCTTGATAGAGTGCGAAGGCAATGTGGCGGTGACAGGTGTTTGGGTCGAATCAATTCCGGATTCTGGCTGGGCAAAAGTTGCCGAAGTTGGCCTGACCAATGTCTATAAATATCTTAAAAGCACTAATGACCCGTTATATACCGTGCATGTCGGTTGCGGTGGCAATGCCGAAAACTGGGCTCAAACTGATTATTCTCACTTAGTGGCGGTTGGTGGCCCGAATGACTTTCTATGCTTTGCCAAACCAAACACTGATCATATCAGTCGTGCCCGTTGTGAAAGCGATCCAGCACTTAACGCCGATTTATAAATATACTTAAGCCAAGTACAAATAATTACTAAATCTTAACTATCACTTGCACGAAATATGAAATTTAGTTAAGGTTATAGTGAAATGGCAGTAGATGTAATTGTCGGCCTTCAGCGGGGTGATGAAGGCAAGGGCCGCTTTGTTGATATGCTAGCTAAGGATTACCAAATCGTGGCTCGTTTTAACGGCGGTAACAACGCGGGTCATACCGTGGTGTTGCCAAACGGAGAAAAATTATCGCTTCATCTTATACCTTCCGGCATTGCGCATCCTAAAGTAATGAATGTTATAGGTAATGGAGCTTTAGTCAACCCCATAAAATTAGTTGAAGAAATTGACGATTTAAATAAAAAAGGTATTGAAGTTTCCGAAGATAATTTAAAAATTAGCTCCGCTGCCCATTTAATCTTACCGCACCATATTTATGATGATGTAATAAGGGAAGCTGGTACTAAAGGTCAGGGCAGTACTAAATCAGGAATCGCCCAATCGGCGGCCGATAAAGCCCTGCGAATCGGCGCTCGGGTAGAATTAATTAAAAATGACCCTAAATACTTAAGAGAATTAGTTTATCAAGGACTCTTTGAACAG
>JBEKIY010000040.1:0-6257 GCA_050011495.1 Saccharimonadales bacterium (SeqCode)
TTTTCTGTTCTGCAAGCATCAACGCCCACAACACGGTTTACGCTTATATATACCAAACATTTGCCTCAGACAAATATTAACTTTTTCAAGAAGAAATTAATCACAAAAAACTTAGGTAGATCAGTAAACTTCCAGCAACTGGATCTTAAAGTTCATAATTTTCAAAAAAATAATTATGACGAGGCATATAAGAAAAACCAGGAAGTTATCAGCCAATTCTTAACTGGCCGCCGCGATGGCGAAAGTAAACAATTATGGCTGATTCCATGTTTAATGCAGGAACCGACTGTACCGGTTATACCGCGTAACCCGGGTGTCATTAGCTTGGTAATTTGGTATGATCTTATGCCATATTTATTCAATGACCATTATTTTAATAATGCCAGCCTAGCTTATATTCATAGTTATCTTAAAAGAATTAACCTGTTAATGCATGTTGACCAAATTTTTGCTATATCGCTTAAAAGTAAATCGGATTTAGTTGAATATATATCAATACCGGAGCGCCGAATAACAGTCATTGACGGGTCAATTAATGAGTCTTTACTGTTAGACCCAGCACAATGGCCAGAAGATCTGCCTAATGCTCCTTTTTACCTTTGCCCAGCCAGTCCCGAACCGAATAAGAATGTGCTTAATACAATTATCGGGTTCGGAATCTTTAACCAGAAAAATAAGAACAAGTACCAACTCTTGGTGACATCTAAATATGATCCCAGTCTGGCTAAAGAAGCCCATAAGTATGCCTCTAAAGTTATATTTCTAGGTCATATAAGTGATGCGGAACTTAAATGGCTCTACGAGGAATGTGAAGGCCTGCTTTTTGCTAGTACCTACGAGGGGCTTGGCCTGCCGATTTTAGAAGCCGTGAATTTTAACAAAAAAGTTGTCTGTTCAGATATAGCGGCATTCATAGAAATTAGTGGCGGCAAGGCCTTCTATTGGTGTAACCCCCAAAATCCGCAAAGTATAGCTGACGCCCTTGAACTATCCGAAAAAACTGGGCCGGCTTTACCAAAAGAAGATATCCCGATATATGATGCGATTAAACTTCGCTACACCTGGGAGAATGCTGCCGATACCTTCCTGAGAACTGCTTCCCAAGTCCGAAAACACCAGCCATCAAGTAGTAGTACTATAGCAATAGTAGGACCTCATCCGGCAAGCTTTAGCGCTATAGGCAAGTTTGTCGCCGAAACACTGCCATATCTTCTAGAACAGGCTGATGTCCACTATTATTTTGACTCCGGACCGAGCGATTTGCGATTTGGACTGACAATCTTCCATTATTTAAAAGAGTATGAACATCTATACCCGATTGAGAAACTCGCACAATCAACTATCAAATATGACAAGATTATTTACCATATGGGAAGCAGTGACCACCATATGAAAACCTATCTTTTGTCTAAAAAAATGCCGGCTACGATAGTGCTGCACGATACCAATCTTGGTGGTAAGGGTCTGGCCGGTCAAATGCTGAGCAATGGTTTTATCTCACCGGAACGATATAAAACAGAGATTGCTATTGAAACGCAATTCCTAGATAAACCGGAACGCTTTATAACGACACTGGTATCATCGCAAGAAAAAATAATTACGCACTCCAAGTATGCTGCTGACCTTACTCACGATTACTCACTAGGTGTCCCCAAAATTATTCAGGGCAACCATCCCATGAGCGTTCTTAATGAGCCTAAACCACTAAATAAACAAGGGCCGATACGAATCGGGTTGGCGGGTATACTTAGCGAAGTCAAAGGGATAGACATCATCGAGTGGCTGTTTGAAGAAACAGACAGATTAAGAGGCTGTGAGTTGTACATATTTGGTTTTGGTTATTTCATAGACAAAAATAGGCTTTTTATACTAGGGGCGCGTTATCCTAACCTAAACATAAGTCTAGATATTCCAAACCTGCAATTTCAAGAACTACTGTCGAGCTTAGATCTGATTATTAATTACCGGCTGGAATATCATGGGGAAACATCCAGAACAACTCTTGAAGCAATACGCGCTCAGGTTGTGCCAATTGTACGGAACATCGGTTGGTTCTCCGAGCTGCCCGACAACACCTGCATTAAGCTTGATTCTATCGACGAATTACCGTTGTTAATTAATAATATGGGACAAAATATTGAAAAAACCCGGTCACAGTTGGCCCCAATAGTTAAGGCCGGACATAAATTATTGAAAGAATCGTTCCAGTTTGATGATTATATTGAATTATTACTAAAGGATAAATAATGACAACCTACATTGATGTTAGCCGTTTATTGACATGGGAAGGTAATTACACCGGCATGGAGCGTGTCGCATATGAGATAACCCATGTCCTTGTTACCCAAACCGATATTGAGTTGTGCTGCCATGTGCCGGGACAGGGTTTTTTGAGCCTGAAAAACATGTATGCCTTTCGGGGAGGTCGTTTGGTTAGCGAAATACTAAAACCCGGTCCTGGCCTTAGGGAATTGCTTAAACAAAATAAACCCGAGTTTTTAAAGCAGTATATACATCGCCACGCCAGCCGAAGGGAAGCGAAGAAACTATTACAACCCTTAGTTACCAGCAAGGACAACACGCTCTTAATTTACGACGGTTTATGGGATAGGCAGGAATATATTGACTCGGTTATTCTTAGTGCGAAAGAAGGTATCAGGCTTGCCCATATTATCCATGACGCTATACCAGTAGTCTGCCCGCAAGTCTGTCTGGATTTTGTTACTAGCAGTTATGACAGTTATTTCAAACAAATTTCCCCGTATATTGATTTATTATTTTCTGTATCGGCAAACACCCAGAAAGATTTTGATAACTATTTTGGCAAGCTCTTAAAGGGCACGGTTCTTAAAACTGTGATTCATTCAGCAGACGATTTTGACAATAAGAAAATTGGCCTAAAACCCCAAGAACTTAATATTAACGCCGGGAAATATATTTTATCAGTGGGGACAATCGAAATCCGGAAAAATCACCAACTTTTATACCAAACATATCGTCTGGCTGGGGAGAAAAATATTGCCTTGCCACCGCTTGTTATTGTCGGCCGCGAGGGTTGGTTGGCGCAACAAGTAATATACGCCATAAAGACAGATCCCAATGTTAAGGACAAAATAATTTTAGCTGGACCGATTAACGATACTGGGCTAAGGTGGCTATATAAGAACTGCTTGTTTACCGTTTTCCCATCTGTTTATGAAGGATGGGGATTGCCGGTAGCTGAATCTTTGTGCAATGGCAAAGTATGCGCGGCTTCTAGGAGTAGCTCGATTCCTGAAATCGGCGGCGATCTAAACTTGTATTATTCCCCATATGACCCGTCCGAATGCTTGGAAGTCGTAAAGTCTCTTCTTGACGAACAGTTTAGGCGCAGCCTGGAAAACAAAATCCGCGATAATTACGCTACTGTTCGATGGACTGACACGGCCGGGAGGATTATAAGCGTTATCAGGCCTAAATGATGTCCCGGATAGTAAGTCATGCCCTGCTGGTTAGTGATTATCAGAAGCCATGGTATAAAAAGTGGTCATCTGAATTAAAACAGGATAAAAATCATCTTGATGGGTACGCCCCATTTCTTGTAAATTTTGGGAAAACACGGTAATTGCCGAATTATTTTACGAGAAGGGGTTGCTTTAGGCTGGGATTAAATGTATTGGGTTTGGAGTCGGCCAAGAAAGATTGCCGGCCCTGTTTGCTAAGTGGAACGTAGAAGTAACTGCCATTGACCAGGATTACCATAATCCGGAAGCTAAGCATTGGAACAAACAAGACACTATGCGCTTGTATTTAAATGGCTCAATACCAATAATTTTAGGCACTGATGAACCGCGGGACAGGAAATCAATTTTTGCTGATAATAACTGGGTTGGCGCAGACAAGAATCAGCCGTCCCTGGATATCCGATATAAAACTAAAAATAATCAGTTCATTATTGCGGACCATATCCTGCCCGGCCAAAAATTTGCCTTTTGTTTAAAGTTAAATAGCGCCAAACTTAAAAAAGTAAAATACGTTGAGTGTTTCAGCATAGTCCAAGAGTGGATGAGTTGGATAGAGGGCGCTACTGTTAGCCTAAATATAGAAGTAGTCTAACGACATAAGTACAAAATACGTCGTCAAGGCACACAGATAGCCATGCTATAATTCGATAATAAATGTAGGTGTATTGACTTTGAGAAAATTCGTAAAACCGATTAGTGTTGATCCTCTGGACATAATATTATTGCTCATGGCTTTCATAATTGGTTCGAGCGAATTAGCTTGGGTTGTAAAACTAAACTATTTGTTGATGATGGTTATTCTTATAATCATCGGGGCAATCTTATATATTTTCCTTAACAAAAAATATAATTTCAGAATTCACTTCAAAGGTTTCGGTTTTAAAAGTATGCTCCATCTTATAGGCCTTTTGCTGATAATAATAATTAGTTTTGCTCCGTTTGGCTTGGCTGTTCACAGAGATCATAACAGCTCAGGCCTGCTAGGAATTGAACTATACGGTTTTGATGACAACGTCCACCTCAGCCTGGTTAAGAATATAGCTGAGCATCATGGGCTAATCTATGAAAAAGCCACTAAGCAGCAGACGGTAGAAGAAACCGGCGTAGCAGGCTATCCGCAAGGCTGGCATGTGATAAGCAGCCTAGTTTACTCAGGATTCTTGCAGGTAAACAATTTTATTTTGAAACTAAAATATCCAAGCAATACTATAGCGGCATATATAGTATCAAAAGTTGTCTGGTACATCCTTCTGTGCGTATTGATTTATTACGCTATATTGAAAACTTTCAGGCGGTTTATGTCCGCTAAGTTGAATAAAGGCCAAGACGCCACAGCGGTCCTATTGGCAGTTTTCTCGGTAGGATTAATTGAGGTGGTCATTCTGTTTGAGATGGTTACGGATGGATTTGATCCCTTTATTGGCAGTCTGGTGGCTTTAGTTTTGTTATTAAATTACGGTCTCGATTCTTTGTATGATGGTCTTAGTAAAAAATCTTTTATATTGATGCTCCTATGCATTCTGTGTCTTTCTGCGACCTGGATATTAACTTTATTAGTCGGTCTATTGATTATTGTTTTTTGTTTTCTGCAGCAAGAAGGAGTAAAAGACCTGGGATCACTGATGGTAAAAATAAAAGGTCTATTTTCCCGCCGACCCGTCTTAATGAGCACCTTGATCAGTTTGATAGTTGTCCTAACCGTTTTCTTCCCAATTGCCCAAACCGTATACGGGCCATCTGTCGGTAGTCTTCTTAATAACAGTGGAGGCATATCACCAGTTAATACTACCCTTATATTATTTTTATTATTATTTATAGGTTTGATAGCGGCATACTATCGTTCCAATCAGGGTTTAAAAATAAAGGGGCTAAACCTATTTCTTGCACCGGCTTTATTGTGGGCGTTTGTCGGTTGTTATGAAGTTGTCACTTCCGGTTCTTTCTCATACTACTACGATAAAACCGGAGATATTCTGGTTATAACCCTTCTTATGCTCTTGCTCTGCCTGATTATCAGCACGATCATCCAGACCAATCTTAAACGCTCAATAATGGAATTATTTGCAGTAAGTATCGTTTTTGTGTCGGTTGCTATAATGCTATTTCCAGCTAACTTTACTTTGCTTAGAGAATACACGCAAGCTTACCCAGTGATTAATAAATTTACTAACAATAACGACCGACAGGAACTTATTAATGTAATCCGTAAAGCCGGCAACGGAAATATAGTTTCCTTTTTTATGAATTCAGTTGAAGACAGTAATTTTAATCATTTTCTGGCCGGACTGAATAATACTAAGAATGAGTATCAGGATATTCTGGCGGCTATACCGTCCCAAACTAACTCACAGCAATTTGTAAGCAACCTAGTGAGCTATGTAAATACCAGTTCTGCTAAGAAAATATACATTGTGGGGGATCAATCCAGCATCCAAACCCTAGCCGTGCTTTTACCCCATTCGGTTTTATCCAGAATTGTCTTTGAAATTTAGGGAAAGTTGAATTAGTAGCTAGAGTTTACGGCGATGGCACTAAATGTTCAATTAACTACCAGAATGAAAAACTGACCCGGATCGTTAAACCAGGTTAAGCCGTCGGCAACTAAGTTGAAATGCTCGTCATAAGTCCCAGCTGTACCCGGCGCGGTAATGGGGAATTCAAACGTACCTACTTGTCCTGGAGGCACCGATGATTGTAATAATTGTGCCGGTCGGCCGCAGGGCTCATACCAACCACTGGTACAAAACGGGCTGG
>JBEKIY010000041.1:0-6179 GCA_050011495.1 Saccharimonadales bacterium (SeqCode)
CGTTTATTGCGCAACATAGCTACAGCCCAAGTTACCGCGAAATTATGAGCGGCCTTAAATATAATTCTGTTGCGACGGTCGCACTGCATGTCAATAGTTTGATTAAGCGCGGGCATTTAAAGAAACGTGATCGCAGTGCTCGCTCGCTGGAAGTAGTCCACGCCAAGACAGCTACTAAATTATCAACTAATCAAATTGTCCCGGCTGAAGAGAAATGGCTAATTGACAAAGTTGAATATTTTTTCCGTCGTGCCGAACAAACGCCTAATCTCGATCAAACCCAAGTTGACCAGCTATTTGTGCTTATCGGTGCCCTCAAGGTTTTGGGATTAAATGGCGCCGCCCAAAGCTTTTTACCACGTTTACAGGAATTGCGTAAATTGACCGTTAAAGCCGAGCCTAAGCCGTAAAGCGTATAATGTACGGTGTTAACTTAGGTAATCATGTATCGTTATGAACATCGCACCGCGCCCTGGCAGAATTATCGGCGCCGAGCTCTAATTTTAATAATTATCTTTTTATTGGTAGTAACAGTTATCGCCGGATTGTATATTGAATATAATAGCGGCACGACAGTTATTAGTAGTTCTGGCGCTAAAACCACGACCGTTACAACTACGGTTTCAGTCCAGACTTTTACTGAACCGGTTTTTACCATTCAATTGCCGATCGACTGGAGATTAATTAGCCATACGACCGGTAAATATGATAGTTATTCTTGGCAAGAAACTACAAAATATGAAGACAACCGCATCCTAAATATGTACGTTGATACGATCCCGACAACCGCCGCAGTTAATCGGTTGCAACCGGTAACTGCCGACGGCAATCGTTTGCAAGTGGGCGTTATGTCTGATGATTGCATAACTTTTGTTGGCCCGACAAAAATAAACGCCCAGTCAGCCATGAGTTTGCCTAATCAAGTTGCCAAATGGCAGGGAATTAACTTTATTTGTGATCTAAGTAATTATGACCGTAACGCGGTTGGTACCAGTTCGCCACAAGGCATAAATACAGTTACCCTAACTGGCCCGACAACCGGGCAGCACTCTTTTTTCTTCCTTTATACCGATCACAATATAACGCCGGATTACTCAATTTTTGCTAATGCCTTGGCCAGTTTTCGAGTTAGGTAAATATTATCCGGATTTGTTGGTTTTTTCATTTGAGTTGGGATTGATTGTGTTATGCTAGGATTACCTTAATAAACTAATATCTGCTGGAAGTCGGTGAAAAGCCGACACTGTGCCGCAACGGTTTACCTTTTTTGCAAAGGAAAGTCCGATACAGCAAGAAACCCTAATAACGGGTAAGTCTCGAGCAAGAAATTGGTGACACATCGGTCACACCAACCTCTTTGTCTTGAGACAGAGAGGATTTTTTTATGAGCCGAGTAGCTCAAGTTCTTAAATCAAAAATCGTATTAATTAGCACCATAGCGATAATCATAATCGCCGGTGTTAGTATCGGCATCTATGCCCATGATATAAATTCTGACCAAGTTCAGTTAACGGCTAACTCGCAGCATCAATTAACTGAGATTAGCTATGATGGCAAGAACGGCGAGAATGCCTACACTTTGCTTAAAAAATACGCCGATGTTCAAGCCAAACACTATTCCTTCGGCTATTTTGTAACCTCCATTAACGGCGTGCCCGGTAACGGACCGAAATATTGGACATTCTTTGTTAACGGCAAAGAGTCCAGCGTCGGCGCCAGTTCGTATACAACTAAAAGCAGCGATAAAATAAGCTGGAAATTGGAGTAAGAATAGATGAAAGAAAAATATTTTCCTTTGGTCATCGCCCTTAGTTTAATTGCCATTGGCATAGTACTGCGCATTCTGCCTCACCCAGCAAACTTCGCCCCAATTGCCGCCATCTCAATCTTCGGCGGGTCAGTTTTACCTAGAAAAGTGGCCGTCTGGGTACCGCTTGGCGCGATGATGATTTCGGATGCCATAATTGGTTTTTACAGTTTGATGCCTTTGATCTGGATATGTTATTTAGTAATTGCCCTGGCCAGTTGTAAATGGCTGCGACCAGCTAATTTTCGCAAAGGCGCGCTATTAACCGTATCCTCATCAGTCTTCTTTTATGTTGTGACTAATTTTGGCGTTTGGTTGACAAGTGGTATGTATGTCCACAACTGGGCGGGCTTAGTTAGCTGCTATAGCTTAGCCTTGCCGTTTTTCCGTAACACCGCCTTAAGCGACATCATTTACACGGCTGCTTTATTCGGTATTTACGCTTTAGCCACCCATAAACAAACTGCGCCCGTCAAGGCAACTTCTCAATAACTTAATAAAGTTGTGTTATTGTATAGCCAGCTGATTTATTAGAGAGGAGTAAATCCATGATGAAGGATTTTAAAAAATTCATATTACGCGGCAACGTCGTAGACTTAGCCGTTGGCGTAGTCATCGGTGGTGCCTTTGGTGCCGTCGTCACCTCGCTTGTCAAAGATCTCATTACGCCACTGATCGGGGCGTTTACAAAAGGCAAGAATTTCTCAGGGCTACATGTTTCCTTGCATGGCAGTGTGTTTGCCTACGGGGATTTTGTTAATGCCTTAATCTCCTTTTGTATCATTGCCGTGGTGATTTTCTTCTTAGTCGTTCAGCCGATTAATAAACTTACCGCCTTAAGCCAGCGGCGCAAAGGATTGCCAGCCAGCACTACCCGACCTTGTCCGGAGTGTCTCAGCGATATATCAAAGCAGGCAACTCGTTGTATGTACTGCACCAGTAAAGTTGAGCCCCTACCTCCAGAAGCGGCGACTACTCCCACCGGAAGATACGGAAGGCGATTGCATAAATTATCACGGCCCAAATAGCAATCAGTGCTAGTTGATGGTCAATTGTTATTAAACTGGCATGCTCGGTAATAACCATCCGGATGCCATTGATGATGGGCGTTAATGGTAGGTAAGTTGAGATGTTTTGCAACCAGACTGGCATTAGATAAGTTGGGAAAAATACGCCGGTCAAAAACATCAATGGGAAGACAATAATATTTGCCAGCGGCGCCGCTTGGTTTTGGTTTTTAGCCCAGCCGCCGATTGCCAAACCAATGCCGAATATCGTCCAAATGCCAATGACGACAATTGCCGCCAGAGTTAAATAGTTCCCGTTCATATGGAAACCAAAGAACTCCACTGCGGCGGCAAACATGATCGCTACCGACAACAACCCAATAATTGAATTAGAAATAACATTTGCCAAAAAATACTGCCAGACCCTGATAGGTGAAACGTGTAATCGGCGCAATACACCTTGTTTTTTTAGTTCAGGGAAGGTGTTAACTGGTCCAAATATGCCCAGTCCGATAATTGTAAAACCCAGCAAACCAGAGAAGGTGTAATCGAAAGTTGTTAATCCGGGTTGATTGGTTAGTTGGGATTTAACCGTGAAAGGAGTCTGCGGCGTGGCGACAATTTTGGAATTAATACTGGCCGTAATGCCGTCTAAAATTGAGGCTAAGGCTTGGCCTACCTGGGCATTATTTTCATCGTAATATTCTGTTATCTGACCGGTTGGGAACATATGGTTTTGGACCACGCCAAACGATGGTGGCATGACTAGCGCCGCATCAATCTGATTCTTGCTAATTTGCTGTTCGGCTTGGGGCAAATTTACGATACCGGGTTTAATTTTGAAGATTTTATCACTCTTCAACTGAGCTACCAACTGATTGGAAATTTGGCTATGAGATTCATTGAAAAGGGCAATGCTAATCGATGAATTGCCATTCCTGCCAAATATGCCACCGAAAATTACGAGAAATATTAACGGGAAGGCAATGGTAAAGAAAATAGCCACCTTATCACGGAAATAGCGCTTAACACTTATCTTGGCAAAAACATAGATTGTATAAAAAGGCCGTTTCATCCTAATCTCTTAACTCTCTACCGGTTAAATTAATAAAGACATCCTCTAAACTGGCTTTCTCAACCCGCTGAGTTTTTCTAAAACCGCGAGATAGTAGCTGTTGGATGAGGGCTTTGGGAGTATCCATGGCAATAATATTGCCATTGTCCATAATGGCTACGCGGTGACACAACAACTCGGCTTCTTCTAAGTAATGAGTGGTTAATATGACAGTAATGCCTTTGGCGCGGATTTGGCGGATTAATTTCCATAAATTATGTCGGGCTTGTGGATCAAGCCCAGTAGTTGGTTCATCCATAAAGAATACTTTCGGGTTATGAACCAACGCTGCTGCAAGACTGAAGCGCTGTCTTTGACCGCCGGATAAGTTTTCAAAATAACTGTCGCTTTTCTCATCAAGCTTAACTTCCTTTAAAAACTCCATCGGATCAACTTTCTCGCCGTATGCCGCAGCAGTCATTTCCAGCAGTTCCGTTAACTTTACTTTATCCATAAAAGCGGCAGCTTGTAGCTGGACGCCAATCAGCATTCTGATTTTCTGCGGATTTTTCGCAACATCAATTCCAGCCAACATAATCCGGCCATCATCAATTGAGCGCAGAGTTTCAATCATCTCCAGCGTAGTTGTTTTACCGGCGCCATTTGGCCCTAATATGCCGAATATTTCACCGGCCTCAACATTAAACGAGACATTATTAACAACTGCTCGATCGCCATACACTTTATGTAAATTCTGAACTGATAGGATTGGATTTGCCACCATCATACTATAGCAATTGAGACACAAAAAAACACCCGGCAACTTAACTACCGGGTGTTTCTATTATTACTTAGGGTGCTTATTTCTTGCGCTTAACTGTCAAGAAACCATTGCGTGGGTTTTCATTGACAATGAAACCGGCTGGCAACTCACAACCTTCAGGACGCTGGTCCTTACTAAAATAATAAATAGTTTGTCGCTTGCCACCTCGTAATGTAACATCTTTTGAGTTTAAATAGTATGTCACACCCTTTGAATTTGTGTGCTTGTATGCCATTTCTGACCTTCTCCCTCTCTTACATTAGTAGTACCCCTAAAATACTCTTACCGGTTTTTATTTGTCAACCCTAAATCAGAGCTAGAGGCTAAATTAACTCCTTATGGTATGATTTTGTAAATTTAACACTTTAGACTCACAAAAGTCACTAATGATAAATTTTGTCACATTATAATCTTGCATCGGATGATGTTTATGTATTACACTAGTCAAGTAATAATAAAGGTTAAGGTTTAAGGATATAATATGGACTTTACAAATAGGGGAACGCAGTCACATGTACCATCTGTTGATTCTGGCGCCAATACAACTGCCGGCAATCACGTAAAAACTAAAGAAGATAAGAAAAAGGGAATGACAGGACCAGCTTGGTTGGCAGTTGTTGGTATCTTTTGTGTGGCAGTCTTATTACTGGCGGCGTTATTCGCCCTAGTATTCGGCGGCACCGATCAGAACAAGTATATTAATAAAAACGATTACCAAGCAGTTGATATTAGTGTCGGCGGTTCTTCAACTGGTGACCAAATATACTTCGGCAATCTGAAGACAATTAATAGTAACTACCTGATATTGAATAATGTATTTTACATCCCAACTACCTCGACTACCAGTTCGAATATAACGCTTGAACCGCTTGTCTGTCAGATTGATATGCCTGTCAACCAAATGATAATTAACCGCGCAAGTGTTAATTGGTGGGAGAATCTCCAAAACAGTGGTAAAGTTTCTACAACCATTGCCAATTACGAGAAGAGCGCCACAACTCCAGCCTGTGCTAGCACCAGTTCTACTAGCTCGACCAGCTCAACAAGTACTACTAAATAGTCGATCAGTTTAAATTATTTTTTCGACCAATGCCTTATAACCCATGAGGCGATGAAAAGCATGAATAAAACTATACTTGCTATTAGTGACCAGCCCGCCAGGTCAGGCGACCAAGTTGGTGAAACAAAATCAAACTCATAAAGCGCCGTCGCTATCGGTTGGACTTTGGCACCGTTCTGCTGAACATATTGTTCAACACAAGGGACGCGCGTTCGACCCGAAAAACTGATTGGGTTTAGTTGCTGACAATAGGCCTCGGCCTCAGTATATAACTTGGCATTAACTGCCGATATCTGTTGCTGCTGAGCATTATTTAAACGCTGGTAAGTATATTTTAGCTGAATCGGCGGGTATGCAGCATTTGGTCCGGTTGATATATTCGTGTTCATGTGGGTTGTCACATAAGCCTGTAAAGCATCTAATTTTTG
>JBEKIY010000042.1:0-5931 GCA_050011495.1 Saccharimonadales bacterium (SeqCode)
CGGTCTCATCCCATTTATTGAAAAAGATTTAGTTTATCGATCGCTGATGGGCAGTAACCAACAGCGTCAAGCCGTACCATTAATCTGTCCAGAAGCGCCAATAGTTGGCACTGGGCTTGAAGCTGATGTTGCTAAAAATACCGGACAACTTATATACGCTGAAGCAAGTGGAACTGTTCTTAAAGCTACGGCCGATGAAGTCGTTGTTGAATATAAAGATAGTAAAAAGACCTATTATGCCCAGCATTTTGTTCGTAGCAATGAGGGTACGTGCATTAATCAAAAAGTAGTTGTTTCCAGTGGCGACAAAGTTAAAAAAGGCGACTCACTAATCGAAGGGATGTCAATCGCCAATGGCCAGTTAGCACTTGGAAGGAATTTGGTTGTTGCCTTTATGTCATGGGCTGGTTACAACTTTGAAGATGCGATTATAATTTCCCGTCGACTTGTTCAGGATGATACCTTAACTTCAATAAATATTGTTGATTTTATGATTGAAGTTCGTGAGACAAAACTTGGTCCGGAAATAGTAACCCGGGATATTCCGAATGTTAGCGAGGAATCACTTAGGCATCTTGATGAGGATGGCATTGTCCGAATCGGAGCTGAAGTTCATCCAGGCGATATTCTAGTCGGGAAAATTACGCCTAAAGGTGAACAAGAATTATCTAGCGAGGAACGTTTATTACGAGCAATCTTTGGCGAGAAAGCTAAGGAAGTTCGTGATACTTCCCAGCGGATGAGCAATGGTAAACACGGTAAAGTTGTTGGCGTAAAAATTTTTAGCAAAGCCACTGGCCATGAATTAAAGGCTGGGGTATTAATGCAAATACAAGTTTTTGTGGCTCAAATGCGTAAAATTTCAGTAGGTGATAAACTTGGTGGTCGACACGGTAACAAAGGTGTTATTGCTAGAATTTTACCTGTTGAAGATATGCCGTTTATGGAAGATGGTACGCCTATAGATGTAATTTTAAACCCTCTTAGCGTACCTAGTCGAATGAACGTCGGGCAGTTGTTTGAGACCCACTTAGGCATGGCCGCGAAGGCTCTAGGTATTGAAGTCGCCAGCCCGGCATTTAATGGCGTCAGCGCTGAAACTATCCGTCAATTATTGACTAAAAGCAAACTACCAGATGATGGTAAACAGCAACTCTACGACGGCCGAACCGGTGAAGCTTTTATCGAAAGAACCACCGTTGGCAACATGTACATAATTAAACTAAACCACATGATTGCCGATAAAATTCATGCTCGCTCAACCGGTCCTTATACCATGGTTACGCAGCAGCCACTTGGTGGAAAGGCTCAAAACGGTGGTCAGCGATTTGGTGAAATGGAAGTCTGGGCATTGGAAGCTTATGGCGCGGCTAACACTTTACAAGAAATGCTTACTATCAAATCAGATGATGTATACGGCCGTAGTAAGACTTACGAGTCAATTATTAAACGGACAGATATTGTTGGTCCTAAAGTTCCCGAAAGTTTCAATGTGTTGGTAAAAGAATTACAGGGCTTAGGGTTGAAAGTTGATCTAATACGATCTGATGCTGCCGTAGATGCCGAAGCAGTCCTAGCCGAAAATATTAAGGCAGAGGCATCACACCCGTCAAATGTTGATGTGCCAGCTCCGCCAGCGTCCGATATTGATGTCACGGAAGATTCAGCAGTCGATGAATTTATGGTAATGGATGATGAGGATAATGTCCCGGAAGTCTTAAGCGAGACTGAAGGTCAAGCTGAATCAAATATAGACGACACGATAGTTGCTGCCGTGTCTAATGATAACGAGGAGGTCCAATAATGCGTAGCTACTCATATAGTGCAGACATAGATGATTTTGACGCCGTGCGTCTAGCAGTAGCTAGCCCAGAAGATATTCTTGAATGGAGTTACGGAGAAGTTACTAAACCGGAGACTATTAACTACCGGACACAGAAACCGGAACGTGATGGTCTATTCTGTGAGCGTATTTTTGGCCCGGTTAAAGATATCAATCCGCATGACGCAAAGTACAAAGGTGTCCGCAGTCGTGAAGCAGCCGTTGATAAGAAAGGCGATCTAGTAACCCGCAGCATTGTTCGTCGCGAACGGATGGGACACATTAATCTTGCTGTACCCGTGATGCATATCTGGTTTCTAAGAGGTACGCCATCAGCAGTAGGTTTACTATTAGGAATGACAGTAAAAAACCTCGAACGCGTTGCCTATTTTGCCAGTTATATTATTAAAAAAGTTGATGTTGCCAAACGTGATCAGTTATTAGAAGACCGTGACGCCGTATTTACGGCTGCTAAAGAGGATATTCAGTTACGATACGAACAAGAAGCGCAGAAAGAAGGCGCTGACATAAAGTATCTTACCGAACAGCAAGACAAAGAAGTTACAACTTTAACTACCGAATATGAGCACGTAAGAGACCAACTAGTTAATCTTGAACAGATGAACTTAATGAGTGAAAGCGAATACCGCTCATTGCCTGATGAAATTCGCAGTCTTATACAAGTTGGCATGGGTGGTGCAGCGCTTAAAGAGTTGCTCGATCATGTTGATTTGGATAACCTCATCGAAGAATTAGTTACAGAATCAGAAATTGCAAGGGGTCAGCGAAAAAAGAAAATCATGAAACGGCTACGTTTATTAGAAGGCATGCAACGAGCCGGTATAAGCCCAAGTTCAATGTGTGTTTCAGTTCTACCGGTTATCCCACCCGATTTACGCCCAATGGTACAGTTGACTGGAGGTCGTTTTGCAACATCTGACTTAAACGATCTATATCGACGAGTCATCAACCGGAATAATCGCCTTAAAAAATTGATTGAATTAAATGCCCCCGAAGTTATTCGTCGTAATGAGCAGCGGATGCTTCAAGAAGCCGTTGATGCATTGATCGATAATAACAATACGCGTGGCGGTCGGGCTGTTGTCGCTACTGGTCAACGGCGAAAATTAAAAAGTCTGAGTGATATGTTGCGCGGTAAGCAAGGTCGTTTCCGACAAAATTTGCTTGGTAAACGAGTGGATTACTCAGGTCGTTCGGTAATTGTATCTGGTCCGGATCTAAAAATTAATCAATGCGGCCTACCGAAAATGATGGCTCTGGAACTATTTAAACCGTTTGTAATAGGTGAACTTATTGCACGTGACCAAGCCCATAATATTCGTTCAGCTACCCGAATGATTGAAGTTGGTGAAACTATTGTCTGGGATGCGCTTGACGAAGTTATTAAAGAAAAGTATGTCCTTCTAAACCGAGCACCGAGTTTACACCGTTTGAGTATCCAAGCTTTTCAACCGGTATTAATTGAAGGCCGAGCCATCCAACTCCATCCGTTAGTGTGTAAAGGCTTTAACGCCGACTTTGACGGCGACCAAATGGCCGTTCATCTACCGCTTTCCGATAGCGCCCAACGTGAAGCCCGTGAAATTATGGTAGCTAGTCGTAATTTATTGAAGCCGGCTGACGGTACGCCAATACTGCATATCGAGCAAGATATTGTACTGGGTTGCTACTATCTGACTTTTGAAAGAATGTCACAAGATAAAAAAGCACATACCTATATTAGTCTTGAAGAAGCGATAATGGCCTATGATAAGCAACTAATTACCCTACAAAGCTATATTCGTATTCCTTTCCGTGGTGAGGTTCGTGAAACAACCCTTGGCCGATTTCTATTTAATGAAATATTTCCTGACGATTTTACTTTTCAAGATGCCTCAATGACAAAAAAGCGCTTACAGCAAGTAATGGCGTTAGTCTATCAACGTTATGGACAGGTTCAAACCGCGCTGATTGCTGATGATCTTAAGGACCTGGGTTTTTACTATGCCACAGTTTCTGGATTGTCAATGGGTATGGGTGATTTTCAAGAAGTTCCAGGAGTAGAAGGAGCTATATCTGATGGTGATGTCCGGGCCGATACGATCAGCGAACAATTTGGCCAAGGTTTTATTACCGAAGAAGAACGACATCGTTTAATAGTTGAGAACTGGACTACAGTTGATTCTAAAGTCCAAGACCTATTAGCTAAACAAATGAGCACCCAGGAAACACCTACAGCAATTGCTATGATATCCGGTGCAAGAGGTAGCATTTCCCAGATGAGTATGTGTATTGGGATGCTTGGAGTATTCTCGGATGCCTCTGGCCAACCAATTGAATTACCCATAAAATCTAGCTACACCAAAGGTTTGTCACAGCTAGAGTACTTTACCGCTACGAGAGGTACTCGAAAGGCAGTTATTGACATTGCCTTAAAAACAGCTGACGCCGGATATTTGACACGGCGCTTAGTGGACGTTGCTCAAGATGTATTCACGATTGACGAAGAAGCTGAAGATAAAGGTTTTGCCATGCTTCGAAGTGATGCAGCCGAGGTTAATGTTAATTATGGTTCCAGATTAGAGGGTCGCTTTGCGGCTGAGACAATCCCTGGCTTTATTAAAAAAGGCGAGCTAATTACTCCAGATATTGCTAAGAAAATTGAAGAAGATGCCAAAATCGATAGCGTCAAGATCATGAGCGTATTAAGCGTTACTTCAGTTCGCGGCGTACCACAGAAAGCTTATGGCGTTGATCCAGCAACCGGCGAAATTGTCGACTCCCATCATCCGATTGGGGTAATTGCTGCCCAAAGTATCGGTGAACCTGGCACGCAGTTATCGCTCGATTCAAAGCACCGGTCTGGTGTGTTGATTGCCGATGAAGCTGCCCAGGGCCTAAATCGAGTTGAGGAGTTATTTGAAGCTCGTTCACCTAGAGGTCAAGCCTATCTTTCAGATATTTCTGGCATAGTTAATGTCTGGGAAGAAGGCGATCACTACGTCGTTCAAGTAACTGCCGATAAACAAGAAAAAGTAGAGTTAACCCTTGAGGGGCAAAAACCTACCGTTGTAAAGGGACAAGAAGTTAGTGCCGGAGACGTATTGGCTACTGCTAAAAGAGGACATCACCATATATTGGCACCGGTAGCCGGAAAAATTAAATTGACTGACACTTCGATTATTGTGACACCCTTCAAGCAAAGTATATTTAGATACGAAATTATGGGATTCAAACAATTGTTAGTTAAAGATGGCGACAAAATAAAGGCTGGTCAACGTCTTACTGGTGGATCGATAAATCTTCAAGAGCTAATGCGTTTACAGGGTGTCGAGACGACTCAACGTTACATAATGAACGAAATCCTCAAAATTTTTGCTGCGCAGGGCCAGAACATTGCCGATAAACATTTGGAAATAATTATTCGACAAATGTTCTCTAGGGTTCAAATTGAAGATGCCGGTGATAGCGAATTCGTAATTGGCGACATTGTCAGTAAATTATCAGTTGTTGACGCCAACGACAGACTACTTGCCAACAATAAACAACCAATTCAATATAACCAACTACTTCTGGGTATTACAAAAGCCTCGTTAAGCACCGATTCTTTCTTAAGTGCTGCATCATTCCAAGATACAACTCGAGTTCTGATCGCGGCAGCGACGAGTGGTAAAGTTGATAAACTTTATGGCTTAAAGGAGAACGTTATTCTTGGTCGTAAAATTCCAGTTGGAACTGGTTATAGTGCTCCAGAAATAGAAATCTCCGCTGAAGACATCATTGACGAAGAAGATATAAAGGTTTAAGGTAAACGAATGCCAACTATTAACCAACTGATTAGAAAACCACGTCGCAAGGTGATAGTAAAATCCAAATCACCAGCTTTGCTACAGATTACAAACAACCTCGAGACAATTAATTATGAAAAACACTCGCCATTTAAGCGGGGAGTGTGCGTCCGGGTTACCACCAAAACACCGAAAAAACCTAACTCTGCACTGCGGAAAGTTGCTCGTGTTCGTTTGACAAATGGCCATGAAATATGGGCGTATATAGGTGGCGAAGGTCACAACTTACAGGAACACGCAGTGGTTTTAGTCCGCGGCGGT
>JBEKIY010000043.1:0-5930 GCA_050011495.1 Saccharimonadales bacterium (SeqCode)
CCTATTGCCCCCGCACCAATCGAAATATCATCTGAGCACCACAAATGGCTTGATATCATCTCGCAACCCTAAATTTTAGTAATATTTTATAAGTGCTTAAATTAGTAATTTTCGGCACTTAAAAAATTAATCTGGTATTATGGGAACTACCAAGTTAACAGAGATTATTAGATGAATTTACAATTTGTTGATAGTCATTGCCACATTCATTTTTTAAACTATGATCTTTCGCCTGAAATAGTTATTAATGATGCCAAGCAGGCTGGCGTGTCACGTCTAATCTGCGTTGGGTGTAGCCTTGAAGATAGTCGTCTAGCAATAACAATGGCCCAGGCACACGCTAATATTTATGCTACCGTTGGGCTACATCCTCATGAAGCTGTTACGGCAATAAATGATCAGAAACTATTAGAGGAATTTAATAAGCTCCTACCCAATAATAAAATCGTGGCTATAGGTGAATGCGGACTGGATTATTACCGCCATAAACCTTCGCCAGAGCAGTTAAAATTACTTGAATTTCAGCTAGGATTAGCTCAAACCCATAATTTGCCGTTAGTTTTCCATATTCGTGAAGCATTCGCTGATTTCTGGCCAGTTTTTGATAATTTTAAGGGACTTAAGGGCGTAGTCCATAGTTTTAATGCAACTACTAAAGAACTTGATCAAGTCCTGTCCAGAGGGCTATATATCGGTTTGAACGGCATAATTACGTTTAGTCATGATGAAGCCCAATTACTAGCAGCGAAGGCAGTGCCGCTTGATCATTTATTGCTTGAAACTGACGCCCCATACTTGACTCCTAAGCCTTATCGTGGTAAAGTTAATGAGTCGAAATACATACGAGTTATTGCTGAGTTTCTCAGTGAATTAAGAAGTGAATCCCTTAAAACTGTAGCTTTAGCTACGACTCGTAATGCCAAATTTTTATTTAACATAAAGTAAGAGAAATGAACTTAAGCAATATGAGCAATCAACAAGAAGAAATCAGAATCCTACCCGATCATTCTTTTGAATTGGCACGCCGTGAAATTGTCAGGCGGGGCAAAATGTTTATTGACAAAGCTCTTAGTGCTCAATTTGGACCAAACTTTCTTAATCCGCCGGCACCAGCTGTTGCACAATTGGAACAGATAAGTCAGCCGATTATTACATCGGTTCCTCAGGCTGTGGAAGCTACTTCAATGTCGCCTCTACCAGATAAAGTATCCCAATTGGACGAAAGTGAAATTAGAGCCAGAATTAATGAGGTATTTGATGAAGCTGCTTAGTTCAATGCGAAACCAGCGACTAAATGACCGATCGGCTAGAATCTACCGCGATTTAATGAGAAAAGAAGCAAAAATTGGCGGACAGCTTTTTGGTCCTGTTAAACCGGGAAATCGGCGGGAATTTTTTTGTTTGGATGAGCGAACCTGGATATGGCACGAAGAGTGGAAGGATGAAGCAACAAACTCTTACCGCGTAATAACAACACGTTATGATGTCCGACCCAACGGTGTTATAAAATCACAAGACGGCCAACCAACTCGGTACATCGATATTAATGAGGCACGTAATTTTTTATCAGCTGTTGACCTTTACGACTATCGAATTAAAACTGAGCTATATCAATCAGTTGCCTAGTTAAACACTCTAGTCGTGGTAAAAAATACACACCAAGCTAAACTTATCTATCTTGATTATGCTGCCACTACACCGGTCGATTCGAGAGTTATAGCTGCGATGGAACCATATTATAATAAATTATTCTATAATCCATCAGCTAACTACCAACCGGCTCAACAAGTTAAAGCAGCTTTAAATAGCGCCCGGGCAGATGTGGCAATGACGCTAGGCGTAAAACCGTCAGAAGTAATCTTTACTGCAGGTGGTACTGAAGCTAATAATCTTGCCATATATGGCGTGATGAGCCAATTCCCGGCTGCCAATTTAATCGTCAGTGCCATCGAGCATGAATCGATTTTGGTGCCTGCAGAACGCTATAACCATAAACTAGTGCCAGTTCATCAAGATGGCACCATTGACGTCGAGGCATTGGCCGAACTCATTGACGATCAGACCGTCATGCTAAGCATTATTTATGCTAATAATGAGATTGGCACAATCCAGCCCTTACAAACAATATCGAGACTTATATCTGACGTTCGCCGAGTACGACAAACTAAAGGCAATAAGCTTCCCTTGTATTTACATAGCGATGCTTGCCAAGCTGGTGATTATCTTGACTTACATGTTGCTCGATTAGGAGTTGATCTAATGTCACTTAATGGTAGTAAAATATACGGGCCAAAACAGTCGGGAGTTTTATATGTATCGCGCCGGGCCACAATTCTACCGCAAATATTAGGCGGCGGACAGGAAATGGGATACCGTAGCGGTACCGAAAACGTTACTGGCGCTATTGGTTTCTCAGTTGCCCTAAAGCTTGCTCAAGAAAACTGCAAACAGAATAGTTATAAGATGAAAAGATTGCAAAAAATTTTTATAGACGAGATTAAACGATTATTGCCAAATGCCTTGATCAACGGATCTATGTCACATCGCTTACCTAATAATGTTCATATAACACTTCCTGGTTTGGATAATGAAAGGTTACTTTATCAATTAGACGAAAAAGGTATTTTAGCGGCCAGCGGCTCAGCTTGTAGCGCCAGCAAACAACAACCGTCACATGTTTTAACTGCATTAGGCTGTAGCGATAGCTATGCTCGTTCCTCGTTACGCTTTAGCATGGGCCGATACACATCTTCTTCTGACATACTCAAAACCGTCAAAGTACTTAAGAGTCTGATAAATAATTAACGCACTAACATATTGAGCTAGTAGTTGTCTCAAAACCTTGGTAGGTATATCGACTAGCGTTATACTTAAGCATGATCATGGCTAAGCATTTTTACACTTGGCTCACTGTTGCTGTCCTACTGGGTTGTTTAATGTTAACTATTCCCAAAATCATGGCACAGTCCGTAGTTCAAAGTTACGGATCAAGCACTAATCTGGAAGTAGGACTAATTGTTGAGTTACAACCAAACAGCTCATCAAATGTGAAAGTTCTGACTCAAGCTAATGCGACAAGAATGTTCGGAGTAGTTGTTAATCCCAACAATGCTGCCGTATCAATATCTAGTTCTAACTCAGCTTATCCAACTTACGTTGCCACAACCGGAAATTACCAAGTCTTAGTAAACAATGAAAATGGATCAATCCGTGTCGGAGACTATATAACAATCTCCTCAATCAATGGTGTAGGTATGAAAGCTGAAGCCAGCGATCAAATAATTATTGGCAAAGCATTATCAAACTTTTCGGGGACTTCTGACAGTCTTGGATCAACGATATTAAAAAATTCAAATGGCCGAACATCGACAGTCCAACTTGGTCTAGTTGACGTTAGCATAGCTATTGCTCACAATCCGCTGCAGCAAAGTACCAGACCAGATTTACCAAGTTTTCTGCTTAGTGCCGGAAAAACAGTTGCTAATAAACCAGTTAGTGAAGGCCGAATTTACATCAGCTTAGTAATATTGGGTATAAGTGCAATTATTTCTGGCAGTATGTTATATGCCGGCATAAGAAGTAGCATTATAGCCATTGGCCGCAACCCACTATCTAAGCGTTCGATCATTCGAAGTCTTATCCAAGTAACTCTAACCAGTCTGATAGTTTTTATTCTAGGGTTATTTGCGGTATATTTACTTCTGAGGGTTTAACTTAAGCAATATTAAACTGGTGGGATATTTATGACCGTTTGGTGGCTGATAGTAATCATAAGTGTACTGATACTAGTTCTACTAGCATTCATCTGGTTGGCTTTGCAGTTAGGCAAACTTTCACACCCTAAAAACAAACCCGAAGTACCTTATGAACAAGCTGCTCAACGAGATGTTGAGCATATTTTCAATGATGAATTCCGCGAAGAATTACGCAATCGTGGTCGACTGCATTTTGAGAAAATTATCGGCGAAAATGCCATGTTTCTCCAGCAAGACCTTAGACTAACTACTTCACAGCTTAATGACTTCATGAAACAGGAAATTACTAAAAAGTTGCAAGAGGAATTCGCTAAATACGAGCAGTCAATAAATGACGCCAAACAACTTGCTATGGATTCTATTCAAAAAACGAATGCGGCTGTGGAAGAACAGCGACGGACTTTAAGTGTTCAAGTCCAGAAAGAATATCTTGACGAAAAAACTCGCCTTATTCATCAATTTGAAGTCAATATGGCAGAAATAGTTAATCACTATGTTCTATCGGCTATTGGCAATCAGATTGATCTGAGTGACCAATTAGAGTTTATATTAAGCGACCTTGAAGCTAATAAGAAAGCAATCATTGAGGATATTATTCATGGAGCCTAACGTTCGCGATAATGCTCGCATCCAATTGCCCGTACAAGTGATCAGTCCAGTTGATATAAATCGCCTTATAAGAGAAGTCGAAGGACTTGATGATTTTCTTATGCAGGCAGCCATTCGGACGCCGGGCAGTTCGATGAAGATACCGCGAACTAGTAAATTACTGGATGAATTTGTGGCCGTTAATCGGTTTAATCTGTTGCAAACAGCCGATCGACGGGCAGCAGCGAATTTCCTACAATCTGTCAAACAACGAGCACCAGTTCTGCATATGAGTTTTGCTTCTGACCCAACTGCTGCATTTACAGTGAAATTAATAATGTGGTTAAGAACTAACATACATCCGTATCTGCTTCTTCGAGTCGGTTTGGAGCCAAGGATTGCTGCCGGTTGCATAGTCCGTACACCCAACAAACAATATGATTTTAGTTTATGGCGCCATTTTTCCGCTCAACGCGATCAGCTAATCGATGCAATTAAAGGTTAGGCTTCGTGTAAATAAAATGAGCAACAGCAAACATTTTGAACAACTTGTTGAATCTGGCCGACCGGTAGGTGAAATTATAGGCGTTGATCGTTTCTTGATTCGAGTCAAAGGATTGCAACCAATAAATTTGAAAGCTCTGGTAATGTTCGAAGATGGAAGCAAGGGCTTTGTTTATCGAATTTTAGAAGATCAAGTAATTGTACTTCATTTAGGATCGACAGAACTGGCTACCGGAATGACGGTAGTAGAGCAGTATGAGTCGCTGGTAACTAAAGTTGGTAAGGATTTTATTGGTCGGGTAATTTCTGTAACCGGTGAACCACTGGATGGCAAAGGACCGATAGCCGCTGATACCGTCTGGCCGATTTTTGCGCCGGCACCGATGCTTTATAAACGAGAAATACTTGATAATCAGCTAGAAACTGGTGTCGGACTAATTGATGTCTTATTCCCATTGGTGCGAGGACAGAGGATAGCCATACTTGGTGACAGCAAATCCGGGAAAAGCACACTTGCTACCCAATTGGCTATCAACCAACGAAATACCGATATTATTGTCGTTTATGTTTTGATCGCCAAACGCCGAACTGATGCTGATACATTAATTGACCAACTACAGAAAAATAATTCTATGAAAAGCGCCATAGTGGTAGTGTCAACCATGGCTGAATCATTAACATTGAGCTATCTATCCCCTTATGTTGGTTGCGCTCTAGGCGAATACCTTTGGCAGCAGTGCAACCAGGATGTTTTAGTAATCTACGACGATCTAACTAGTCATGCTCAGGTTTATCGTGAGATATCCTTGTTATCTGGTGTTAGCCCTGGCCGAGATTCTTATCCGGGCGATATGTTCTATGCCCACTCAAGTTTGCTAGAAAGAGCCGGTAAACTAGCCGACAATCATAAATCACTGACTGCCATACCACTAGTTTTAACCCCTGGCGGAGACATTACTGCATATTTACCGACTAACGTGATGTCAATTACAGATGGGCAATGGATTTTAGATATGAAAGTATTCCGCGATACGGTTAGACCGGCAATTAATGTTGGCTTAAGTGTCACTCGTGTTGGTGGCC
>JBEKIY010000044.1:0-5895 GCA_050011495.1 Saccharimonadales bacterium (SeqCode)
TACCGGGAGGTATTTTATAAACCCCGAAACCTAGTCGGGGCATTTTGGCATTGTTATTTAGCGTGATCGTACTACTTAATTTTAAGTCCATCTTACAACCTCCTGGTCCTTAAACTTAATTATAGCAAGCTATTGTTAAAACAATATTTTACCTCTGCTGTCGACTATCTAAAGTCTGTTTATAATTAATAATATGGATAGAATAGACCAAGCTTTTCGACAAGTTGATCGCCAAAATTTCATACCGTCACAACTAAAGCATTTGGCATTTATTGATAGTCCACTGCCAATCGGTTATGGCCAAACCATAAGTCAACCAACAACAGTTCGGTTAATGTTGGAGTGGCTAGCCGTTCAACCAGACGACAAAGTACTGGATATCGGTTCCGGTTCGGGTTGGAGCAGTGCCTTACTGTCTCAGTTAACCGGCTCCAAGGGCCAAGTCTTCGCAGTTGACAGAATCCCGGAGTTGGTTAAATTCGGACAGACAAACTGTCGTCGTGCCGGCTTAAATAATATTAAATTTTATCAAGCTGGTGAGCATTATGGTTTAATCAAATATGCTCCTTATGAGCGGATATTAGTTAGCGCGGCGGCAAGTCAACTACCCGGGTTGTTAATCGATCAACTAACCATCGGCGGCAAATTAGTTATTCCTGTTCGTCGCGATATATTGGAAGTTACTAAAATAAAAAATAACAAAATCAACTGCATAACCCACGTTGGTTTTGTATTTGTCCCATTAATCTAAGTTTAAATTTAATTGTGATAATTAACACAAAATCGATTATTGCGGTCTTGGCTTAACAATACCGCTAACTAATTGTTCCAGCTGGTTGTTTGATATGTTGGCTTTAACCACGTAACCTTCAATGCCCAAATCTCGTAAACCGGCCGGAGCGTCAGCTTCATTCAGATTGGAAATAATTAAAACTTTAATATTCTTCCCCCAATTGCTGATACGTAAGTTTTTCAGTATTTGATCGCCGGCCAATTTAGGGACCATCAGATCTAGCAATACTAAATCTGGCAACTCCCTTTCAATTAACGACATAGCCGTAATTCCATCATAGGCCACCAAACAACGGTAACCACCTAATTCAAGCCTTGTTTTGTAGATTTCAGCCAGACTTACGTTGTCTTCGACTATCACTAATTTGGGTGATAATCCGGAATTATCCATAGTACTGTTTATTTTAATATAGAAGTATCTAAAAAGTCCAGTCGTCAAGCGTAATTGTTGATAAATCCTATTGCGACTAAAGCAATTGATCATAAGTTTCTGGTATGATGGTACTAAGCGATAAACATAAGTGGGATTTTTGGTTAAGCTGGCAATGAAAATTCTGGCCAAGATCAATCAATTGAAAAACTGGCAAGTTGCTCTAATTATTTTAGTTATTGGTGTAGCCGTTTTTTTTACTGGTCTAGCTACACCTTTCCAGGGCGATGATATTGCCCAGATTACAACGGCCGTTCCCGTTCACTCTATTACTAATATCCGACTCTTCTTTAATGGCGGCACTTTCTACAATGGCGGCGGCGTGGCACCACTCACTGGCATTTATTATCGACCGCTAGAAACTGTTTTTTACTCATTGATTTATACCATTTTCGGGGCACAGGCCATCATTTTCCATGTGATTCAGCTGTTAGTTTGTATTGGTAGTGCTTTCCTGCTTTATCTGATTTTTAGATATTCCTTTAATGCCGTATTGTCCTTGTTGTTATCGGTAATCTTTTTGGTCCACCCACTAAATTCACAAATTGTTTATTTTATGTCACAGGTAACAGATGATTTATTTATGTTTTTCGGCTTGTTAGCGCTTTGGTTGTTGCTGCGCTTCAAATCGGTTCGTAGTTTAATTCCTGTAGTTCTATGTTTATTCCTATCAATGTTAGCTAAAGAGACGGCCTTTATGTTCGTAGCTTTAGCGCTACTCTATCTATTCTGGTTTAACCGGGCCCGGTTGTATAAGTTTATCGGCCTGTTGATATTACCCTGCGGCGCTTACTTAGCCCTGCGTATCCATGCTGTTGGTCTGTTAAATAGCTCGTCAATTGCTCCAATTGATAATTTGAATTTTATTGGCCGGATGTTCACCGCTCCATCAATTATGTTGCTTAATTTAAGTAAATTTGTCTTTCCTTGGCGATTGGCGAATGCCTATTATTGGGTCTACCCGACCTTTAGTGTGCGCCATGTTTTATTGCCACTGAGTATTGATTTAGCAGTTATTGCCCTGGTTGTTTATATGGCGGTCTTAGTCCGGCGCCAGGCCTCGAAAGAGCAATACTTTACTTATTTGTTTTTTGCGGCCTGGGCCTTTTTAGGATTAGTCCCCTACTTACAGATTATCCCCATCGACGAAACCGCCAGTGAAGCTTGGTTTTATTTTTCAATGGTTGGTTGGCTCGGTATGATCGGTGTCAGTTTGGTAGCTTTCCAAACTCGTATCCAACCGAAATGGTTCTTAGCTATCGCTGCTTTAATTATCGGGCTATTTGGCGTACGCACTGCTTACCGTGGATTGGATTATCGGAATCCGATTAACTTGGCTTACAAAAATATTAGTGTGTCGCCGACTGACTATGCGGCCTATAATGACATTTCTAGTCTCTATTTAAACCAAGGGAATTTTAAAGAAGGCAAAATTTACGCCGAAAAATCAGTAAATATCTATGCTACTGACGTAAACCTCAATAACCTTGGTGTTGCCCAGCTAGATTTAGGCAATTACAGCGGTGCATATAACGCTTACAGTCGCGTTCTGAAACTAAAAAATGGTGTTGATTATAATGTCGTAATTGATAATTTAGCCGGCTTAACGTTAGTCTATGGTAATCCCCACTCCAATGCCCAGTTTCTAGTAAGTTCACTAGGTAAATTTCCCAAAGACTCCCGACTATGGGCCTACTTAGCCATTTTTGACCAACAACATGGCGATAATGCTGACGCCCAAAAGGCTATTAAGTATGCCGTCGAATACGGTCAAGTACCACCGTCAATATATGATAACTTAATGAGCAATACCCCGTTTACAATCAATCTGGGTAATACTGGCCGCACATTATACGTTAAATAATTAGCTCGTATTAGAAGATTATTCAAGTGTCGAATAAAAACAGTCTATTTAGATAGTTATAAGATTGCCAGAGTCGGAATTACATGTTATATTATAGTGTCTTTCGAAATAGTCGAAGAGGCAGCTTGTCAATCCAATCATTTGAAGAAAGGACGTTGTCCAAATTGCCGAAGCTAGAACTAGTCTTCACCAAGCCTTGCCGTGGCGCCGTCGAAGTAAGTTGCAATGTCGATCTGCACCAACGGCCGAGTCGTGAATTTTCGATTGATCCCAAAGAGGGATATAATCCCAACGACAAAGATTCGCCACTGCTGGCTTCCCTCCTCCAAAAACTTTGCGCAGACCACTCCTCCAGCCGACTGGGCATTAAATACATACATGTCACTCATCGGCGGATAGTCGTTTTTCACCGACATGCCATCGAGCCAACAACCATCAGGGACCAAATGGTAGAAGTTTTACCAATTCATTATGAAGATTATGTTTTCGAGTCAGATTTTGCTTTCAGCAATTAATTTAAAGGTGCCCACCAAGGTGGTAGGAGTTGAACTGAACCCCGTCGGGTTTGCCCTCTTGCCACCTTGGCTGCCCTTTTCTCGATGTTTGGATTGATATTTTTTACTTCATGAATGCAGGTTCATGCTGATGAGTCTAAAAAGACGAAAGTAAAATATTGCTGGTTTAAATATCAGGTGCGGCGTTGAGATTGGATTAAGAAACAATCTTCTTCTGTAACTGGATCAATAGTAATACCCTCTGCTTCATTGCCAAACAGCATTTCTCCACTGGCATCATCATAAACCATAAAACAAGTCGCATGACAACCAATAACTTCACAGCCTAATTGGAGGCAAATTTGTTGTTTATTACGCGTAATACCTTCAGCGATATAAGATTTATGGATAGCCTCTAATATTTCAGGCTCATCAACCTCGTCAACAATCTGGCTGTCAGCACCTTCAGTAATAACGCGTAAACAAACTGGTTCTGATTCGGACATATAACCTCCAAGATTTAAATCTATTATACCATTATTACTTAATATTATCAATTAAGGGTGGTTAATTAGCCGTTAATTATTTTGCGATGCCTTGACTATCGCTCGAATCGTTGTATTATTTATGTCGTTAAGTATATTAAACTGGAACAAACCATGACCAACCATGAAACATCGCCATCTGATATAGTTACTGACCTAAATACATTAATTTTAGCCAAGATATCTGGCGCTGAAAGAATAGTTAGAATTCGCCAAGATGACGATTGGGACTTACCAGCCGAAATAACCCTCGGTGGTCGCCTATACGGTTATGATCCTGTCCATTCAGTTGCTGTTGAGCTGAAAGGTTACGTCAACAAGGAACGCGGACCAATTTTTGGTATTAGAATTTGCGGCGACAACAATTGTTTAGAAGAATATGTTGTATCAAAAGACAATGTTTATAATTTTGGGAAATTACGCGATTCAGATAATGCAGAAATTCAAAACTTATTTATGTGGGTAGAACGAACCAAGTGGAATGAATACCACACTCAGATGTTTGCCGACCAAGATCGATCAATACGCAACTATTAAGAGAATTATTCCTAGTATTAAACTAACTGCAATTATTAACTGGTTTATATAATCCTTGAGCCATTGGCGTATCGTGGTTAGAGTTTTAATGCGCCGGGTTGGCGGGGTGAGTCGGTAAGCAGTTACAACAGTAATTTGCAGGATTATAGCTGCTAGAGCGTAGGTAGTGACGGCAGCCAACAAAGTTATGAAGGATAAATTAAGTTTGCCAATCCGGATCATGGCGACCACGAAGACGACGTCAGCAATTGATTGAATAGCAACTAATCCAGCGCCAATCACAAATAAATGCCAGTTATTAAGCTGTAACCTTTTGGTAATATATGGCGAAGGTTGATATTGCAACCGACCGGCTCGTTTTTGCCAAAAAACTACCGCCGCAATAATTAGCAGTAGTCCGCCAGCAGTAGCTTCCAAACTAGGGACAATGCGGTTAAACGAATTTGTAAAATGCAAAATAATCTCACCTAAACCGCCGGCAATCAGTAGCCCCATAACTATAAGCGACACAAAACTACCACCAAGGAATATCAAGCAGCGTTGATATGGCCGGTGTTGCAACAATAATATCGGCATAATAGCGATCCCGATTGGATCTATCGCCGCTAATCCTAATACTACTAAAGTCGCAAATAAACTAAACATTACCTAAAGTATGCACTGTTAAATAACCTCAAGCAAATCAGTAACTAACAGATCATTTAATAGTATATGGTTCAGTCGAGCCATTGACCGTAATGAAATAAGCGTTATATAATGGTTGCCCCAAAGATAATTTAACAAAAAATTAGGAGGTGTTATGGAAAATTTCCCTTACAGCGACGATCCACTGCACCATGACCCAGTCTATGCCCGAGCCATGGAAATACTAGATAAGGGCTTGTCCCACGGGCATGTACTTTATGAAGCGGCTAAAGAAATTAGCTTACAGGAAACAATTTTGCGCCAAATGGTACTTAGAGATAACCAAACGATTGGCAGTGTGCTGGTACTTGACTGCGAATTATTCCCGCCAGATGTTTTCAATCCGGATGGATCGCGCAAAACCGATCAAGACGGCAGCCCGCGCTTAACTACAGCTGAAGCCAGAACAGCTTATGAATTAGCTGAAAGTCAGAACTATCAAAATAGTTAAATTAGGCATATACCATAAGCGTTATTGACTATTGTCAGGTAGCTGACTAATATAAGAAATGACAACCAGTACAATATAAATTTAATTAATAAAGAAAA
>JBEKIY010000045.1:0-5839 GCA_050011495.1 Saccharimonadales bacterium (SeqCode)
ATTGGAAATGAGCCTGCTCCACTTAATCCGAACGTTAGTTTGCCACCGTTAGGTATTTTAACCGCAGCCGTAACTAAAGATGAATCGTCAGTTGTCAAAATTGAGGGTAACGGGTGTGGTGGTATAGTCGAGGGCTCCGGTTTTATTGTCGGGCCGGATATTGTGGCTACAAACGCTCATGTAGTAGCTGGAGTTTCTAGGCCTTATATTGTTGACCAAACAGGTAGCCATCCAGCATCGGCTATTTGGTTTGACCCAAACCTTGATTTGGCGATATTAGTAACTCGTGGTTTGTCTGGCGCACCTTTAAATATTGCTGCTACTACCTACAAAGATGGCACCGATGCAGCAGTACTAGGTTTTCCGGGTGACGGCAATTTTACTGCTGTACCGGCGGTAGTACTTGATGATTTTACAGCCACTGGTCGGAATATCTACGATCAAGGCAATACTAACCGTGACGTTTATGAGATCAAAGCAACTGTCATACCAGGCAATTCGGGCGGACCATTGATTACAACCGATGGGACGGTAATTGGTGTTGTCTTTGCCGAATCTACTACTTACAATCAAGTCGGCTATGCTTTAACGACACCTCAGGTGCTTACTGAAATCCACCAAGCCGAAAATCGTAACCAAGCCGTGACAACCGGCAGTTGCGCCGAATAACTTCGCTGATTCATGTTATACTGCTCTTAAATGGCAAGCACTAAACCTCAAACTAAAGCATCTTTACCGACTTTTGCAAAAGTCTTACCATATATTTTAATTATTACTGGCGTATTGGGATTAATTTTTGCTTTTCTGTTGATGTACGACAGCATTAAGATATTAAACAATCCCCACTACAACCCAATTTGTAATCTTAATCCGATTCTTAATTGTGGAATTGTTATTAATTCCAAGGAGTCTGATGTCTTCGGTTTTTCCAATCCTTTACTAGGTATTGCAGCCTTCCCAGTTCTAATAACTTCCGGCGTAGTTATGCTATCAGGCATTAAGTTAAAACGTTGGTATTTATTGGCGCTTAATGCCGGAAGTTTTGTTGGTGTAATTTTTATGCATTATCTTTTTGTTGAAAGTGTTTACCGCATTCATGCTGTTTGTCCGTTTTGTTTTGGCACTTGGGTAATGACTATAACCGCCTTTTGGTATTTGACCCTTTATAATATTCAAAATCATAACTTTAAATTGACTAAAAAATATCAACCGGTGACAAATTTCATTGTTAAGCACCATGCTGATTGGTTAATTCTATGGTTGCTAATTATAGTTGGTTTAATATTAAAGCATTTTTGGTATTACTACGGCCATTATTTTTAATATTTACTGATAACGCAGGGAATCGATCGGGTCTTTACGGGCCGCTTTAATAGCTGGTGTTATGCCAAAGACAACTCCGACAATTATTGAGACACCGGTTGCTAACAACATAACTTGCCAAGACAAGGCTGGCTGCAAATCGGTTAAAATCCGGAGTGTAACATTAATCAAGACAGACACAATAATACCAAGCAAACCACCATATGTACTTATAACTATGGCCTCAGTTAAGAATTGGTTAACGATTTGCCGATTAGTGGCACCAAGTGCTTTACGGATACCGATTTCTTGGGTTCGCTCAGTTACCGCCACTAACATGACATTCATGATACCGATACCGCCAACCAGCAAGGAGATGGCGGCAATTGCCCCAATTAAATCAGTTAATAAATTTAAAATTTTGTTGGCAGCAGTTAATTCGTCGGCTTGCGTAAAGACACTAAAATCCTGTTCACCATGATGAGCCACCAGTAAATTATTTTGGATTTTATTAACTACACTTTTAGTTGAAGATAAATGAGCTGGTTTAACCAATATTTCATATAGTGAATTACCATTGGGATCGATCTGTTGGGCAACTGAGTAGGGGATAAATATGACGTTGTTGAAATCGGCTTCGATAGACAATGGCGCAATATCAAATTGGTTTAGAACACCGAGTACTACAAAACTTTCTCCGTGGAACGTAAAACTATGACCTAGCGCTGAAGTGCTGGGGAACAACTCATTAGCCACATTTTGCCCGAGCACTGCGCCATTAGTAATATTATTGCTGCTCGAGTAAAAAACGCCATATTGTAGCGATTGGTTAAGGACGGTTGGAATGTCAGGTGTAGAACCAATAACTGGTATAGTGTCGTAAACTTGTTGGTTAGTTTGAATTGGCCCAGTAATAACTGAAAGTGGTACAGCCAAACGAACACCCGGTGTTTGCTGAATAATTTGCGCGTCATGAATCGTTAGTAAGCTTGAGTCGTTTAAACCAGCGAAAATATTAAAAACACCAAGCGCGCCGGAAGTGGTATTAGTGTTAATGTTACCCGGACGAACTGTAATCAGATTATTACCTAGGTTATTAATTTGACCGACAATTTGGTGCTTAACGCCTTCGCCTAGACTAACTATGGTGACGACCGACGAAATGCCAATGATCACACCCAGCATAGTCATTAGTGATCGCCATCGGCTCTGGCGAATTGATTTCAAGGCGATTTTAATATGATTGACGGTCATTAGTTTCATGATCGTCTCCGACCTGTATTAGTTTTTTTATTCCAGTGGTTTGATGGTTTTCTTGGTTTTTTTGTCGATGGTACCTCAATAGCGGGAATTGCTTTCATTAGCGCTGAAACACCAGCCAAATCATCATCTTCGGTTTTTACAGTTATGCCATAAATATTTCGCCGGAAAATTGGCGCTAATTCACCTAGATTAGTTTGCTCTTCGTGGACTATGGCACCGTCACTCATAAACAATACACGGGTGGCGTATCGTGTCAGCTCCGCATTGTGGGTTACTAATAAAATTGTTGTTCCCATTTTATGTATTTCACTGAGTAGTTCCATTATTAGTAAGCTACTATCGCTATCCAGATTACCAGTTGGTTCATCGGCAATAATAATTGCTGGGTTATTAATCAATGCCCGGGCAATTGCTACACTTTGGGTTTGACCACCACTTAATTGCCGCGGCATGAAATATTGGCGTTCGGCTAAACCGATACGCTCTAACATAGCGCTAGCTAATTTTAGTCGCCGAACAGCCGATACGCCCCGATAGGCTAGTGGCAAAGCGACATTGTCTATTACCGTCAATTTGGGCAGCAAATTATATGACTGAAAAACAAAGCCGATTTTATCGCGGCGAATCCGGGCTTGTTGATTAGGGCGCAGTTTGGCAACCGAGCGATTACTCAACGTATACGAGCCATATGTCGGTCGGTCAAGTAGCCCAATAATATTCATGAGGGTTGATTTTCCCGAACCACTTGGTCCCATTATGGCAATAAATTCACTTTCCAATACGCTGAGGTTAATCTCATCGAGAGCCAAGGTTGTGGCATCGCCAAAACCATATAGTTTACTAACATCATGCAATTCAATGATGGCCATAATTACTTTTAAGTGTAACCCTGTTCTTGACAGATGGGCAAGATGTTTTTTGTTGTGATTTTAGGATATACTAAATTTTGACTAAAAGGTCATGTTTTTAGTGAGGTGATTAATATAAACTTATTATTAAATTGGAGAGGTCGCATAGTTGGCCTAGTGCGCTCGCTTGGAAAGCGGGTACAGGGGAAACTCTGTCGAGGGTTCGAATCCCTCCCTCTCCGCCAGTAAGGAGGATTAAATATGCCAGAAACTTTTGAAGTAGTTATAACGGCCATTATTACTAAAAATAAAAAGTATTTAATATTAAGACGCTCACTAAATAAAAAGCGATTTCCGGGAATGTGGACAGTCCCAGGCGGTCATCTTGAAAGCCGTGATTTTACTAATACACCCAAAGAAACTAAAGAATATTGGTATAACGTACTAGAAAAAACCTTGCGCCGTGAAGTCAGGGAAGAAGCGGGAATTGAAATTAAGGATATTGAATATGTAACTAGTTTGGCTACTGTTCATGCCGATGGTGCGCCTTCTTTGGTAATTTCTTGTTTAGCCCATTACGCTTCTGGAAGGATCAAATTACAAAAAGAGGAAACCGATCAATCAGCCTGGGTAACTTTAGACGAAGCTAAAACTTATGATTTAATTGATGGGATATATGATGAGATTGTGATGGCCGACGAGCAATTAGCTGGCCATAAACATGAATGGGTTAGAAATTAATATTTATTTCGGACTGATTATTGTTATTTAGAATGGCTAGTAACATAATCTAAACGGAGGGGATATATGGTTGGACGAAAGTTGAGTAAGCGTGAACTCATCGAACCGCATAAAGGTGATAAACGTTATATCCGGCGTAATCAATTTGGTCGGTTTGTCGAAAGTGTGTCGACTTATTTGTCGCTCAGTCGTGATGACCGAGTGAAAGCCAAGCATGTGGCTAAAACCGGTGAAGGCGATCGTGGCGATGAACACCGTTACAAACGTCATAAGTAGTTGAGTGTTTGGTATCCTTATATTCCAGATAGTCAATTTCTTAGTGCTATAATCTTTTCAGGTGATAAAGTTTAAAAACTAAAGTGAGAATGTCATATTATGATTAAGATTCCGATGAAAAAATCTAAACAAGCTGGTTTTACATTGATTGAATTATTGGTAGTTATAGTGATAATCGGCATCTTACTGGCTTTAGTTGTTTCGTCATATGCCAGTGTTCAACGCAATCAGCGCAACCAGGATCGTCAACAGGATGTTAACCAAATTTACGAACAACTTGAAGCTTATTATGTTGAGAATTCCAAATATCCGACTTTGGCAGATATGAATAATTTAAATTGGGTGGCTACTAATATGAAAACTTTAGACAAATCGGCCCTGAAAGATCCGTCAAGTAATTCTTATATGCTAGTCGCTAAGCCGACGAAAGATGCATTTGCCTATACAGTAACCTCTTCCACCGGTACAACTTGTGATAACGTAAAGGTAATTTGTGCTCATTATACTTTAACTGCCACTTTAGAAGCTAGCGCTCTAAAAACCTACGTTAAAACCAGTTTAAATTAATCGTCCATTATAATCGATTGGGCCTAGTAGTTTTAACAGTGGTTAGTTATACTGGCTACAGATGCTAACCATTTATTCTTGGAATGTTAATGGGATTAGAGCGGTCCTTAAGAAGAACGCTTTGCAGCCATTTATTAATAAATATCAACCTGATATTTTATGCCTACAAGAGACCAAGGCTATGCCCGAGCAAGTCGACTTAACATTGCCGGATTATCGTCAATACTGGTATTCGGCTGAAAAACTCGGCTATTCTGGGACGGCAGTTTTTTCTAAAATCGAACCCCTACAAGTTATCAATGGTTTGCCCCAATCAATAATCGATAAATTCCAGTTGACCGGCGATGTTTATGGCGACCCTAACTTAGAGGGTAGGGTGATTGCCGTCGAATACCAAAAAATTTGGGTTGTCACAGTATATACACCAAATACCAAAGATGATTTAAGCCGATTAATACTTCGCTTTAAACATTGGGATCCGGCATTTTTAAGCTATTGTAAACAGCTTGAGAAAACCAAACCAGTAGTTTTTTGCGGTGATTTTAATGTCGCGCATACGGCCAATGACCTAGCTAATCCCCAATCTAATAAAGGTAAAAAAGGCTTTACACTTGAAGAAAGAGAAGGTTTCCAGAATTTTATCGATAAGGGTTTTATTGATAGTTTTCGGCTATTTCACGAAGGCAATGGATACTATACCTGGTGGAGTCATTTTGCTAATGCCCGCACTAGAAACATTGGCTGGCGACTGGATTACATTTTAATTTCAAAAACATTAAAACCAAAGGTTATAGATGCCTCGATTTATCCAGCTTTAACCGGTTCAGATCACTGCCCGGTTA
>JBEKIY010000046.1:0-5829 GCA_050011495.1 Saccharimonadales bacterium (SeqCode)
CAGTCAATAATACGTCATCTTCACCATCAGTAAACATCTCGATTAGTAATACCAAAACCTCTACAACTACTATGCATACCAGCCCGAAACATGTTCATCATCCACACCATGGCTGGTTTAGGCGGTTACTCGATAAACTGCATTTATAAAATATTTAGCTCTAGACAAGATATTATCCAATCAGTTTAATTAAGTATTTAATTTTTTACTGTAATAATATACATGTAAAAGCCCACCATAAGTGATTAATGAAAACCATCATTATGGTGGGCTTGGTTTAAACCTCCTTTCGCTATTGCCATCAACTAGATGACTCCATGGACGACAACTGTTGTGCCCATCGGAGCATCTTGCTCGATCGTTTCAGCAACTGATTGGTCGGCGATATGCACGCAACCGTGACTAGGCCAAAGCCCATCATAATGCAAGGCTTCGCTGCCATCAAAGAAGCTTACCCAGTACATCATAGTGCTGTATTCCTGCGAGTAATACGTTACGGACTTTAGGTAAATCTGAAAAACTCCATCAGCAGTAACGTATTGTGGGCCGCGTAAATCGCCGTAGGCTGCAGGGCTGGACCAGGGGATTGTCAATTGTTTGGTGGTTGCATTGTAGAGCAAGACACTGACGACCGAAGGGTCTTTGTTGGCGTCTATCGCCCAACCATTGAGCTTAGCTGCGGCAACTGAAATCTCGCTGATATTCGGCGGGATTGGTGGCAGTTGGGCCTGGTTGACCAAGCGATTCCATTCAGTTCCATCAACGGTAATTGTACCAGTGGGCTTTAAGTGGTTGGCGTGTTGCCACTGCTTAAGCGCAGCATAGGTTATTTTACCGAAGTAGGTCGTAAATGTGCCGCCTGGGTTATGGAAGTAATCTTGTTTCGAATTGGTGCTCAGATAGGATTGTAACTCTGCAACAATGAAACCATATGACCCTTGGCTGAGTGTGAAAGTCGAAGTATTGGCTGTCGCGTTAGCTGGGATACTACCGATTAAACTAGCCGCCAATACCAGCGCAGCAATAGCTTTGTATTGAAGGTTCTTCATAGTTACTCCTTAAAACATAGCCGCTATGATGTATATATATTATAATATTTTTTGCAATAATCAAGTATTAAAAATCGATAATACTATTGATTATTTTATCTATATATGATGTAATTATAGACTATGGCAAGGAATCGACGACACGCTTTTAGTAATGCTGAACTATACCAAGGAATTGGTAAATATTTTGATACTAAAGATATTAGTTCGATTCAACGTCGGTTCAGCCGAGGCGAAATTGATGCTAAAACAGCCATCAAACAGTTTGAAAGAACTTCTTCGCTAGGCACTTTACGGGCCGGCGAAATTGCAGTTGAAGAAGCATTAAAAACCTCTAAACCAAAACTGGCCGTTAGTCTATTTAACCAGGCTGAGGATCTATTTATCCGAACTGATCAAATGCAACAATTGCATTGGCCTAATCGGCTTGACTCTATTCGAGCCAGAGCCCAAATTGATTTAGCTTACCTACCAGTCCATAAATTAGTTTACGTTAATGAATTACCACCGTTAAACGTAGCTGAGGCTGTCTATCAACAAACAGTACTAACTGGCAACAGCTTAGCCAAAGAATACCGAGATAAGAATCCCGATGTAAGTAAGTCTGACCGCCATGATATTAATGGTACCTGTGCTGAGATTGGAGCTTTGGCATTATTACAAAGGTTACCAATAGTATCTGGTCTAGATCCCCAAACATGGTTCCCGCGCTTCACTTATTATTCCGAAGTACATCGTAATACGCACGGTGCAATTTTGAGCCGCAGCGCTGATCTTGTTGTTATGTCAAAACGCGGACCAGAAATCGAAACTGATTATTTGCTCCAGGTTAGAGCATCGGATTTTCGAAAGGCCGAATTTAAACCAAACGAACCAGGGATTACTACAGTTTGTGTTAACCCTGAGCTTAGATTAGATACTGATCGGTTTAATGTCGGCTGTTTGATTGTTGAGGAATGTTTTAAAGAAATGACCCAACCTCGGCGGCGGAGTTATTTTGCTGGCAATTTAAATCAACGCACCGATAAACTACAGGACCTACTAGATGCCGAAGCAAATGCCCCTGACCCAGCTATAATGCTTGTACCAAATCCAGAATCAATCGACACTAGTGATTTTGAGTTTACTGAAAAATAATTTGCTCGATTAATCGGCTATCGATTATCGGCAAAAAATGACAGAACCGCTGGCCAGTCAGCACATCGGATAACGTTATCGGCAACTTTACGACATTGGTTCCAACTATAATCGCCAAACAAAATGGCAGTAATTCCATTTTCTGCGGCAACATTACAATGCCCCGGTAAATCGTCAATTAAATAAGTTGCACCGATTTGCTTGCAAATATCAGACTTGGTAATTTTATTACTAAGTTCCCAAATTGGCACAAAGTGCATATCTAAAAAGCTTTTCCCGAAATGCTGTTCAAGCCATTCTTTAGTGGTATCAATTAGTCTACGGCTACGTGCCGTTACGATATAAAGATCATATTGATGGCTAAGCTGTCGGATAGCTGATTTGGCTTTAGCTTTTACGTCAAAAGCCAATACGTTCTGTGGGATATGAAATTCTAAGGAGCGCTTCTCGACTTCGTCCTGCTCAATATTCCATAACCTCGTCCACTCCTCATCATAATCTGCGATACTGAAATTAGTGCCGTAAGTAGCGTTACTAAAGGCAATTAAGGCTTCCGCCGTGCAGGCTAGCACGTCGTCCAGATCAACGGCAATTGATTTTCTCCCCATAAAGTAATAAGCGATTATAGCATAAAGTTAGTCGATTGGCAGGCCCTAAATAACAAACTTATGAAATGCTACTGCTTGCATTTAGTGGTCAGCTACGTGGATAATAGGCATACATTTATGGAGACAAAATAATGCCAGAAGATTTAAGAGATATGGTCACTAAACAAATGGACCATTTATCGCATCTTGATGAATTAGATAGAGAAGCTCAAGAACGGATTAAAACTTATCCACCTAAATTTGAGGATTATCTAGGATTACCACTCAACGATAAATTAACTATGGCGGCATCTATTTATAGCGGAGAAGTTCCGAATTGCCCTTACCGAGAAGATAAATTACCTCCCGAACCGTTTACTTTCGATATTACATCTTTAACAGATTTGACATCCGGTCGGGTTGCCGCCCAAGTTGCTTACTCTGAAGGAATTTGGACAAAAGCGCCCCGCTTGTCATCCCCCTATATTAGTAAATTACCTAGTTTAAAAATTAAAGTTCGGACTACTAATTTAGGGTTAAAGACGACCGCTGATTTTGCTGACTTGGAAATTATCGGGCATGACCCCAGCAATGGCAAGAAGTTGCGGGCAAGTAATTTAAGTTTTCGAGTAATTGAGAAGGGGTTATCCGCTAATGTGATAACTGACCCCACTAATCCGCTGTTTGTGGATGTAATCAGAATTATCGATCTAGGCATTGGTATAATTTACCCGGAAAAAATAATCCCTCTTCATAATCGTAATACTTAAACTTTCTCTGAAAATGAGAAAGCCGTGCGGAGTAGAGTGTTGAAATTGATGGGAATGAACCGGCTGGTTCAACGTCAACAATTTGACACAAATTCACGCACGGCATGTCCCTCAGGGTTCCAGGTTACTTTACTTGCTGTAAAGTGCTGGGCGTCTTTACCTGAGGGGTTAAATAGTAATGTGTTAGTACTACAGTTTACGACGGCGTAATCTTCTGTAGCCAATAATAGCAATGATCAAGAACACTACGCCTAAGATCATGCTTCTTGTTGACGGCCTAGTTAAACCGATACCAAATTCTATCGCCGCCATTGCACTTCCGCCAACAAAATACACAACATCCATTACTTAACCCCCATTGAGTCAATCAGTTAACTGACGAACCGTCTTTCTGTTTTCCGAGTGATGACTAACTGGCTTCCACTTCAGTGTCAGATCGACAAAAATTGCCAGGTAAGTTATGGCAATCGACAGCAGAACAAAGCACGCCAGTAAATAGGCGGTGGCTATTATAATAGCCGGGGCTTTGACTCCGAAATGACGGGAATAGTCAATAAGTACAACTCTTATGAAATGGGCAGCAAGAACTCCCGTCCAAGTCGATATAGTTAAAGACACAACCGAAAAAATAAACGCATAGGCGGCCATTTTGATTGGCTGCCAATGGGAAGACGCGTTTTTAAAAGTCATTGGGTTGACTCCTTATAGGTAGATTGCGGTAAAAACGTTCCTCCTTCAACTCCTGAAGAACTCAATTAAATTAGCATATTGTTAGTGTTTTGTCTACCCAATAACTCCTATTGATGGGTTGTAAAATATCATGCAGCAAACCGCTGTTGCTTGCACTACGATACCATATCGTGGCTAAATACTGTTATGACTGAGAGGATTAGTAGCGAAGAGTGGTTTAATCGTCGGGAGTTAACACTAGATTTAATTGGCTTAAGCGAAGAGCAGCGAGCTGAGGGTTCAGTATTAATGGGGGGCAGCAGGGCTAGATTTGTTATTCCAGGCGATGAATTTCAATGGAAAGATGTTTCTACAATTGTCTTTGAATGGGGTAACCCAAACATTGAATCGATGTTCGCGGTGATGTTAGAGCACGCCGACCCGCCCAGTGATTTACTCTTACCATTTGCTGCTTCAACAGTTATAGAAAATGATATTTGGTCGTTAGTTGTTCAAGATAAAGGTTTTAATCCGACTGAAGCTTATGCGCAGCCAACGGATTATTTTATCGTACCTACTGATAATGCTACTGCCAAGCAAACATTTAAATATTATTTTGGCTTGCCAACTCCGCGACCAGAATTATTAAGCCGGGTTGGTCAGCGGTGGGTCTGCTTTGAAATTGGAACAAGCTTGAAAAGCAATCTACCAATCGAACAATTTGAACCGGCAGAATCGATGTTTGACAAGACAGAGTATAGTTCAGCTACAGTAATTGAATACTTAGAAAATCTAATCGGCCAACATGATTTTGATAATGAGTCAGTTGCTGATCTAAATCTATTCGCTACCAATATAGCTCATTGGGTACTGGAGAATTTCGGGCACACTAAGGGGCGTAGTGATGAGTATGTCTTGTACCCTAGTTCGTCTGAAATTCCCGGTAATTTACTTCCGATCCCACTTCAACCATTAATCACTCATACTTGGAAGGATGAAGTATTCATGAGTAACAGCAGTTCGGTCGAACTTGAGACTAAACATCTTTATGTTGAAGAAGATCCATTTATACCTAACTGGGAACATATTAAAGGGTTGGTTTCTTTTCAAAAGCAAATTAATTACTTAAGAGATCATCCGGAACTTATTTGCGGTATTAAGCTTACCCAAGTTGGTGTTATCCCTCAGGTTAAGCTACGCTATGTCCATGAAAGTTTTGCCCCCAGGTGGGGCTTGCAATATCTGGTTAACAGTGAAGCGATAAGCGTAGCACCGTTTGGTCATGAAGGCGAAACCTGGGAAGCCACTGATTATGTGATTGATCAACAATATAAACCACGCCAACTAGCTAAAACCATTTGTGAATTATCGGTTTTAGCGACTCGTTACGGAGAAGTTTGGTCAGATAAAATGCCGGTGAGTAAGTTAATTTCCTTAGTCCGACGTTTAAGAGGCGAAGAGTCAATCCCGCTTTGTACTGACGAGCATCATAATAAACCTGGAAATTCGATTATTAATTTATTAATTCAAAAAACACTAATGCGAGATTTTGAGTAAATATGCATAGTCCCGCTATTGAAGCAGCAAACATTCGGCAGACCGCTCCAAAGTTGCCTA
>JBEKIY010000047.1:0-5720 GCA_050011495.1 Saccharimonadales bacterium (SeqCode)
CCAAGAAGATCGAAAGATGATGCTTGTGTAAAAAACCTAAATATAGTCCAAGCGGAAACTATCATACTCCCTAACACAAAGGTGGCTAATCGGATGTATCGCATTGAGCTAAGTTTATGCATTTATATAGAGTATCTTCTCATAGGCCACTTTATCCGACAACTGGGCCCGATTAAACAATTCTTACCACTGGCTTAACACATAACTTTACCCTTAAATTTATAGGATTTTTACTTTGCTCAGATAATACAGGCGGATTATTATATGAATTTTATTTCCAACGAGTTATTATGTCCCAATGATTGTGGTAATTATTGCTGGCGGCGCCGGTACCAGGTTATGGCCCCTTTCGACGTCCCGGTATCCGAAGCAACTGTTAAAAATTAATAGCCCTGACCAGTCGCTTCTCCAGCAAACCTATGATCGGGCAGAAGTATTATCTAAAAAAATTTACGTAGTCTCCGAAGCCAGTCATATAACCCATGTCCGGAAACAATTATCAAATTTAACTGATGAACATTTTATTGTCGAACCTGCCAGGCGGGGAACTGCTAACTGTCTGGCACTGGCCTTAAAACTAATTTCGAAACGCGAAAACAATGATGAACCGATAGCATTCATATCTGCCGATCATTTTATTAAGGATAAAATAGGATTTGAACATAGCTTTAAGATCGCCGGAGACGTTTCTAAAAAAACCAAACGTATTGTTTTGCTTGGCATTGTGCCCGATTACCCGGCAACCGGCTTTGGTTATATAGAAAAGGGTGAAGCCCTAAAGTATAAGGAAATAGTTTTTAATGTTAAATCCTTCAAGGAAAAACCCTCGCTAAAAGTTGCCGAAAACTATCTTAAGGCTGGCCGATATCTTTGGAATTGCAGCTATTTTGTAGGCTCAGTTAATGTTTTTAAAACCAGGATGTCTGAATATGCCCCGAACTTGTACCGTAGCTTTGATCTATTAAAAAAAGCAAAATCCGAGCAATTGAATGGAATTTATTTGAGTTTAGAAAAAGATACTATCGATTATGCTCTGATCGAAAAAGTCCCTGATTTGCTGGTGGTGCCGGCTTCGTTTGATTGGATCGATGTCGGTTCGTTTGCTGATTGGTATAAGATCATCGGTCATGACAAAAACGGTAACCATATTATTGGCACCAGCGTTGAGACTATTGAATTAAAGAACAGCTTTATTCAGAATCACAGCAAAAAGCCGCTGGCCGTAATTGGGCTGGAAAATGTCGTGATAATAAATACCGAGGACGGAGTTCTGATAGTCCGCAGCGACTTAACTCAGCACGTTGGAGATATTAGTAAGCGTTTCAACAAAGAAGTCTAAAGTTATTTAATAACCGAGATTAAATAATCTCTCAGCTGATTTTTAAATTCAGTGACTGAAAATTGCGAGGCGAATTTTTTTAAATAATTACTGTCGAAATTCTGTGGATTAAAAGATTCCAGGGCCTGGATTAGACTGGCGGTGGTCTGCCTTGGGAAAAACAGGCCGGTTTTAGAATCGGCAATGTAATCAAGGGCCCCGCCGCCCTTATAGGCAATGACTGGTGTGCCAGCCGCTAAAGCCTCAACAGCGACTATGCCGAAATCTTCCTTAACTGGGAAAATAAAAGCTTCTGCAGATCCTAAATGTTGAGCCAACGAGTGGTCGCTGATTTTGGTTAGGAAAGTAATTGTCTCTCCGGCCATATGAACCAGTTTCTTGTGGTCAGGACCATCGCCGAGGACTGTTAGTTTCATGCGTAGCTTAGTACAGGCAGCAATTGCCAAGTCGGTTTTCTTATACGGGGTTTGCCGTCCGGCAATTACAAACCCAGCTCTTTTTTGGCCGGTATCTTTAAAACGTTCAGTATCAACCGGTGGATGGATGACAGTTGATTCACGGCCATAACAGCGTTTAATTTCCGATTGCGAAAAGGTTGAATTAGTAATCAAGTAATCCGGTTTTTGAGCGGCTCTTTTATCCCATCGCCGCATTGGTTTAACAAGTAGCTTAAGCCCGATTTTTGCCAGCCAGCCGAAATACTTGAAACCCGGAGACTTAATATATTCATCATAACGCCGCCAGTAATATTGGGTCGGCGAATGGCAATAACAAATATGGATAGATGTAGAGTCAGTTTTAACAGCTTTAGCTTCTGCTCCGCTAGATGAGATTATCAGGTCATAGTCGCTTAGATCAAGCCGGCTAAAACTTATCGCTCTCAGCAGCGGTAAAAATTTTCTAAGACCTTTCGGTAAATGCTGCAGCCATAATGTCCTCACATCAGCATCATGGAACCAACTGATAGCCTTCGGGTCATATTGCGAAGTATAAATCGGTGCCTGCGGGAACAACTGATGCAGAGACAGTAATACCCTCTCGGCACCGCCGACTCCAACTAGCCAGTCACAAACCAGGGCAACCTTTATGTTGCCTAAATCTTCCATGCTAAGCGCCGCTCCTTTTATCAATAATCGATCCGACGGTTTTAGCAAGGATTGTGAGATCAAGCCAGAAACTCCAGTTTTGGACATAATAAAGATCAAGTTTTCGACGCTCTTCAAAGCTGATATTTCGTCTACCCGACACTTGAGCCAAGCCAGTTAAACCCGATCTGACACTTAAGATAGTATGACGTTTCGGATAGAGCGCTAGTTCCTCAGGCACTAAAGCCCGCGGTCCGACCAGACTAATGTCGCCTTTGACGATATTGAATAATTGCGGCAATTCGTCAAGGCTGGTCGCGCGCAAGAAATTACCAAGTCGACTATAGCGTGGATCGTGCGGTATTTTATCGCCATTAGAGCGGTAGACATTGATTAGTTGGGGCTTACCCATTTTGACAAACGCGGCTTCCGGCGAAAGGTTATGATAAATTTTTTTAATGGTACGGAATTTATAAACGGTGAATTTTTGGTCATAGCGGGTCAGGCGGGTTTGTTTTAGGAATACCGGTCCGCCGTTAAAGAGTTTAATTACTATGGCAATAATAATTATGAAGGGGATGGCTATTAGTTGAAGAATTCCGCTGACCAAGATATCGAATATGCGTTTAACGATTCTTCCCCAACCAAACAAAGAAGTTTCATTAACCGCGATAACTGGTATGGCCGAGCGAAATAACTCGACATCTATATTGCCGACAAATAGCTCGGTGTTACCGGGCACAAAGCGGTAGGCAATATGATGCCGCTGGGCGAATTCCAAAATTTCCTGATTGCGCGCTTCATCGGCATAAAGTTCAGTTTGAATAATCGCATCGAAACTAGTAGCTTTTATCGACCTCAGCATTGTCCGGAAATCCTGGTAATTTTTTATATTAGAATGTCCGAAAATAGCCCGTTCGCTGCCGACTACGCCGACTATGTAATAACCCGATAGGCGGCTGTTATATAGGGATTCAACTAATTCTCTGGCCACGGCCGTATTGCCAATTATAACGACGTTTGTTAAACCAATCCGAAACCTAAACATTAATGTCTGTACCAAACGGATAACATTGCGCACAATTACTAAAGCTACAAAGCCGAAACAAAATCCGAATATCACGACCAGTTTTGAAGGCAGTATTGGTTTCAGCGATAAATAATTCCAAAACACCACGAACAACATGCCGATGAACGAACCAATAAATAACCGGCCAATTTCACTAAACCGTTTTTCGTAAATACTGTGATTATAAAGACCAAGCAAAGCGAATGTCAGCACCCAGAAAGGCAATAGCGCCGAAAAAACTAAGACATAAGTCGTTATATGAACCGGATGAGCTACCGGAGCATTATATAAATGGGCTCTGACAAAAAATGCGCCTATAAAGGCCACCACTAAAGCTACCACGTCACCAATAATCAAAAACGAATTGTAAATCAGCGAATTATTATTCTTCATAAACGTTTTTTGTGGAGTAATTCCGTATAATGAATTGTATCACTTATGCGTAGATTAAGGATTTGGAAAACTGCCGATTGGTTAACCGCTCTGATCGTGATTATTTTACTTGGCGTGCCGTTCCAGGCATTTATAACGATCTGGCTATCAAGTATTTTTGGCCACTATACTGCCTGGCGGCTGTGGGATGAAGTCGGTTTAGTTTTAGCCTGTTTACTAGCAGCCATACTACTAGTGCGCAACCAACAATTACGCCGACAGCTTTTCCGCAGACACCTGATTTGGCTAATATTGGCCTACATTGCCTTATTGATCAGCTGCGGCTTAGCGGCAATTATCCGGCATCAGGTTGACGGCAAAGCGCTGGGTTACGGGCTGATAGTTGATTTACGGTTTTTAGTCTTCTTCATAGTTTGTTTGATTGCCGCTTCGACAACTACCTGGCTTAAACGGCATTGGCGCGAGCTGCTGTTCGGCCCAGCCATCGTGGTAATTATTTTCGGAGTACTACAGCACTTTGTGCTATCTAAAGATTTTTTAAAGCATTTTGGCTACGGTCCAAATACCATCCAACCCTATCAAACAGTAAACCTGAACAATCATTACATTCGCATTAGTTCAACGCTGCGCGGGCCCAATCCGCTAGGCGCCTATCTGCTGGTTATATTAACCGGGATAACAGTTTTTATTATGAAACTAAAAAATAATTGGCGCCGCCTGGCCTGGGCGGTTTTTGGCCTGGGCGGGTTAATATGTCTTTTTTATAGCTATTCGCGGAGCGCTTGGATCGGCTGTGTTGTCACCATTGGGCTAGTCGTTATTATTGGTCTTAGCTTGAAAAGTCGGAAGTATGCTTATATCATGGCCGGGTTATTCGGGCTGATTATCGTTATCGGTGCTGTTGCCACGATTGCCCTAAGAAACAACAGCCGTTTTGAAGACGTTATTTTACACACTAACCGAAACTCAACTTCACCTACAACTTCTGATCAAGCGCATGAGAGTTATTTACACAGCGGACTGGAAGAAGTAATACATCAACCGCTCGGCTATGGCACCGGCACTGCCGGCCCAGCCTCGGTTTATAATAATCATCCGGCCCGGCTAGCTGAGAATTATTTTTTGCAAATCGGCCAAGAAGCCGGCTGGCTGGGCGTTGTCTTATTTTTAGCTATCAATTGGTGTGTCGGCAAGCAATTATGGACTAAGCGCCGCGACAGTCTAGCTCTACTGCTCCTGGTAACTCTGATTGGCATCACGATTGTGAATATGTTCTCCTATGCCTGGACTGACGACAGTTTAAGTTATATCTGGTGGGGTCTGGCGGGAATTATGTTGGCGCCCAAACTGCCGGCGGCCAAGAAAGCCTAATTGAGGTTATAGATGTCCAACTATTCGCAGAAACTATGGCTGCAGTTTCTGAAATATATGGTTGGAGGTGGCGTCTATTTCTGGGCTGGTTATCTGATTTTCGCTATCGGTTATTCCGGTTTTCATATTAACTGGCTGTGGGCAAAAATGATTGCTGACGTGGTAGGATGGACGCTTAATTATCTTATCCAACGCTACTGGGCGTTTGCCAACCCCAAACTTAATACCCAACAAATTAAAGTTACTGGCCGTTATCTTCTGTTAACGGCATTGAATTTTATTATCGACTATAGTATTGTGGCTAGCTTAAAACACTTTGGCGTAACTCCTTACGCCGGCTTATTTATCTCGTCTGGATTTTTTACAATCTGGAATTACCTATGGTTCCGGTTTTTCGTATTTCGTGTACAATCCTAGCAGAGGTACAAAATGAATACTGAACCAGTCATCCGCCCGACCAAAA
>JBEKIY010000048.1:0-5668 GCA_050011495.1 Saccharimonadales bacterium (SeqCode)
TCAGATTTTTATCCGTTCGGAAAGAATCGATTTACGCCCCTACATTGAAAAGCTTGACCGAATCCGCATCCAACACGACAATATGATGCTGGCTATGTTAATGGATGATTACATTAATTTCATCGACAATCTTAGTCAACAAGCCAATATTATGAATAAACGTTTTTATGTTGTGGTACCTTATTTCCCGGTCATAAATATTGAAAAAGCTTTCGATCAAAGTAAAAATTTATTTAAAGGAGTCGGTCAACTCTTCAGCAAAAAAGAGCATCATGTCACAGTTAATGAAAATGAATTGGAAACAGCCAAGAATGAGTTGCGCAACCGCGTCCAGGGCATCTTAGCTGGACTTCAACAGTGCGGCATTCAAGGGTTGCCACTCGACACCCAAGAACTTATTGAATTGTATTATGACACTTATAACCCTGATACGGCGACTCGCCAACCAATTAAGAATTTTAATGATTTAACGTCCGATGTTATAACCAAGGGAGAGGGTTATGCGCCGCAAACTCATTTGCAACAGGAGATTCAATAATGGCCTTTGGACGAAATAGACCCGCTGCAGATCCAGTTTTAGCAGCCCAGATGCAACAACATCGTGAGCGGCAAGAAGTTAGTGTTGCCTTTCAAAAAGGCATTACTGCCCTAAGAGATTTTATTGCGCCAAGCTCAATTGAGTTTCAGTCCAATTACTTTAAAATAGGCACCCGATTCGCCCGAACTTTTTACGTTTATGGCTATCCCCGACAAGTATTCACTGGTTGGATGGGCGGTTTAATTAATATCGACGAGGTGATAGACATCTCGATGGTTATTTATCCCGTGGAAAGCCAAATTGTACTTGAAAACTTACGCAAAAAAGTTACCCAACTTGAAGCCGGTATCATGCTTGATAACGAAAAGGGTAGAGTCCGTGATCCAGGCAAGCAAGCTGCCGTGATTGATGCCGAGGAAATACGTGATAAATTACAGGTTGGCGAAGAATTGTTTTTCCGACTTGGTATCTATTTTACGGTTTACGCATTATCTCTAGATGAGTTGGAATTTGTGTCGCACAAAGTTGAATCAATGCTTGGTCAGCAACTAGTTTACTCTAAGCCGGCGACCTCGCAGCAAGAACAAGGATTAAATAGTACGGTGCCGCAATTTTCCGATCAATTACAAATCCGCCGCAATATGAGTACCGGTGCATTAAGTACCAGTTTTCCGTTTACCAGCGCCGATTTAACAGATGATCACGGTATTCTCTATGGTGTTAATATGCACAATTCCGGACTGGTTATTTTTGACCGTTTTAGTCTGGAAAATGGAAATTCGGTGGTATTTGCTAAGTCCGGAGCTGGTAAAAGCTTCAGTGTGAAACTGGAAGCGCTACGCAGTATGATGATGGGAACTGAGATATTCGTCATCGATCCCGAGAACGAGTACCAACGATTGTGTGATGCCGTAGCTGGCGCTTATGTTCGGCTAAGCCTTAACTCAAATACCCGTATTAATCCGTTTGATTTACCTAAGGTGGTTGAAACAGAAGAAGCCGATAATGCTTTGCGCAGCAATTTAATTACCCTTCATGGTTTGTTCCGTCTGATGATGGGTGGCGCTCAAGCCCAGTTATTGGGTGGTAATACTACTATGGTTCCTGCTCTTAGCCCTGCCGAAGAAGCTGACCTTGACTCCGCGTTAATTGATACTTATGCCAAAGCTGGAATTACTAATGACCCGTTAACCCATACTGCCACACCGCCCACGATTAACGATCTCTATGATACTTTATTGCACATGGGCGGCAACGGACCGCAGTTAGCTCAACGGATCCGTAAATATACAACTGGTACTTTTGCGGGGATTTTCAGTATGCAGTCAAACATCGAGATCAGTAACCCGTTCGTAGTATTTAATGTTCGGGATTTGGAAGATGAACTTCGGCCGGTCGCGATGTATATTGTCCTAAATTACATTTGGAATCAGACGAAAATGGATCAAAAACGACGCATGCTAATTGTTGATGAAGCCTGGCAATTAATGCGCTATGAGGATTCCGCAAATTTCTTGTTTAGTCTAGCTAAACGAGCCCGCAAATACAATCTAGGCATAACAACTGTCACTCAAGACGTTGAAGACTTTATGGGCTCAAGAATGGGTCGAGCAATTGTGGCTAATGCTTCCATGCAGTTTTTGCTAAAACAATCGCCAACCGCAATTGACATGTTGGCCGACGTTTTCAAGTTGACCGAAGAAGAGAAGAAGCGCCTCAGCCAGTTCCCGGTTGGACAAGGTTTATTCTTTGCCGGCCAAAACCATGTTCACATCCAAGTCATTGCCAGCCCAACCGAGACGGGTTTGATTACTACCAACCCCCAACCAGTCCAATCTACCGCCCAAGCCGGAGAAATAAATCAACCCCAAGGCACAATTGATCTTAATAATCGATTGGTGCCAGGTACTGCTGGTACATCAATGTAAGATTGAGCTATGTACGTCTACGACGATCAGGACCCCAAAAAAGAACATGATTCCAGAAGGGAAACCGCCAAAGATGATATTCGTGGTGGTCTTAAGACCGATATAGCCCAGCGCGAACAAGATAGCCAGACAAAAGAACCAAATCAAACTCCCAAAGACGTAAACAATGACGATCTGAATAAGCTTGAACGTAATCCAAGCTCGACTCAAGAAACGACGTCGCCTAATGCGCCGAGTTCAAATGATCTAAACCAAGACGACCAATTTCATTATCGCAACGAGAACAAAAGAGGTTCAAAAATAAAAGCGGCGGTTAGTGGTAAGTCAAAGAAGAAACTATTCGCAATTTTTGGCGTAATGGGCGGAGTTACCATATTCGGCATTATCATGATCATTATATTCGTTATCGGTTTATTCAAAATACCTGATCTAGCGCAGCACATTCTTGAGTTTCAATTCGCGCGTTCTGCCAGAATGCTTGATGATGAGACTCTAGAGTTGACCTCCGAAAACTTGGCTTATGATGCAGCAGCCAATGCTACAGAGCAAGCAAAAATCGATAAAATTTTTGGCGAAGGTTCGGTTTGGTCGAAAATTAAACTCTTGAATCCTGAGAACATGATAGACAACCTTGGCGAACAGGGAGTAATGAAGTTAAACTATACCCCGGGTAAAATCCTTGGCATTAACCAGCGACTGACAAGTTTGGATATCGGTGGGGAGAATATTGATGTAAGCTCGATAACCGCAAATAATTTCCAGAAAGCGCTTCACCCAATTGACACATTTACTTCCGGGCCTAAAGTTGCCGCCCAGGTCTCCAGTGCCTTAGATGAAGTACTAAGCGACGATACTGGTATTATCGCTAGGGCGGCAATTGAGAATAGCATTAGGCGGATGCTTGGCATTGGACTTCTGGCTTGGACGGTTGGAGATTTGGCAAATTATCTAAATAAAACTCCGGCCGAAGCGGACGGTGTCGCTGAACAACAGGCATTTAACTATATTGAACATGGCGATCCAGCCGAACAAAGTATAGTTACGCCAATAAATAATACTACCGAAGCAGCAGATCAACAGCTTAAACAAGATGTCGATAATATTGACACTGCCGAGGCGCTAGCCACTAATGGCGGAGAAGACGAGGCCGCCGATGAAATTATTGCCAATGCTTCTAACAGTTTAACAAACCCTTCTATTCTGAAAGAACTAAATCCGGCATCGATAGCTGTGGGAATTTGTGTCATCTATGACGGATCGTTAGAAAATACTAATGCTTCTAACACTATTGATGAGCAAGACAATGAATCGCAGCGGACTTTCTCTTATGTTGAGTCGGCCGCCGATCAGGAGAAATATGGCGATGTAAACGCTGAAACAATTGGCTCAATGGATAGAAAAACCGGCAATATAACTGAGAGCATTCCAGAAATCAGAGCTGATGGCGGCACAATTAATACACAGGATACTAATATTAGTCCTCAACAATCTCCGGGTGGCGAAACATCAATCCTAACGGCGCTACATTTAAACGACGAGCCAATTTCGGGTTTAATTAGCACTATGTGTCCGGCGTTGACTAGCACTGCTGGATTAGTAATAACTGCCATACCGGCAATATTAGCCTTGTTAGACGGCGCCGGTGAAGCGGCTGATGCGGCAGCTGCCGGCAGTACGGAAATTATCGACAGTACAATTGGTGGGTTCTTAAGCCAATTTATTGGCGACAATGCTACGGTTAGAGCGGTTGGATTTGTCTCTAAAATCCCGGAGGTGTTCGGCTTAAATAAAACTGGGTTAAAACTGGCAGTTGGTCTAAGTTTCTTAACTGAGGCAGCTCGGTTAATAACATTTACTAAGGCCAACATGATAGATAATGGTTTAAGTGAAGGTGTGGATTTCGATAATCAAGCCTATTGCGGTGGTAGTGTTAATGCCAACGTGGTTAATCAACAAGAATTTTATGGCGTACCGTTAACTGTTGACCAGGTAGCCATGAGTAATGTGGCCGACAATCAATACATTGCTTCTCAGCAAACTACCAAAAGTGCATTTCAGCGCTATTTAGCATTTAGTAATCCCGATTCCTTAATGTCTCGTTTTGGCTTAAATCTTTATGGCTTAGCTAATGGACCAATCGTTTCGTCGTTAATGTCTGATGTTGGTAAAATATTTAATCCGATGGGTATTTTGGGTAATGTTATTGGTTCAATCAGTGGTCGTAATGCTTACGCAGTAGCGATTACCGACACATCAGACTGTGGTGTTGTGCAGTGGGGTTGGACTAGCCAAGAGCTTAACTTAATTCAAAATGATCCAAGTTATCAGCCAGCCGAAAATGAACTTATTTTTGATGAAGTCCAAAAAAGCGACCCAACAGCCATTAGTAACATTGAAAGTTCAGGCCCAAGCGGTTTTGCTCAGTGTTATTCCGATACTATGGGAGAGCTTTTAGCGGGTTCAAGCAATCCGCTCATCCAACGTGATAGTAATGGTAATGTAATTGGTGGTTGGTGCACCGAAGATAATATGGGGCCATATACCACAAATCCTGAGGCTTATGATCCGATTGAGAATAATCATGATCTTGTTTTTAGGTGGCGATTAGAACAAGCTTACATCCAAGGCATTAACTTGCTAAACGGTATATCTAGTCCTACGGGGGGAGAGACTCTAGATTGAAAACATACTTAAAAGTTTCACTAATATCTAAGTTGATGCGGAATGTGTGTGTTCTTATTGTAGTTGTGGTACTTGTGTTATCGTTTGGTTCAAGTAATGTGTTGGCCGATAATGCTTTAAACAGTATTGTTGGCGGGACACCATTTTATGACCCCGACAGTACGGGTAGTACAACTACAACTAATCCAGGCGGAACCGGTAATTCATGTTTATTAATTACTGGTTTAACAATCAATGATGAGACTAGTTTAGTAACAGCTTTGACAAACTACATTTCAAATTGGACGGCCACCGCGAATCCGTCGTCGCCGTTTCAGGGCACAACTATGGCTCGGGCGATCATAGATGGTTCTTCTACCCAAAACGTAAATCCTTTTTTAATTGTGGCGATTGGCGAACACGAAAGTGGGTTGGCTGCTCCCGATAAATACGCACCAGGATCATATAACGCTTTTGGTCGTATGGCTGGACCGGGTCAACCTTACGTCGCCGCTCCAGCCGGCAATGGTTCTGGTGTCTA
>JBEKIY010000049.1:0-5447 GCA_050011495.1 Saccharimonadales bacterium (SeqCode)
ACAATGCCAATGAAAATACTGCCGTAGAAATAAGTAGTTCAACAATAGTGAAACCCTGCTGCAGTTTAGTATATTTCAATTGAATGTGGTATTTATCCATTATTATTACTCGGGCCGATAAAATAATTGTACTGTGTCGGTACCGCCAGAAAGGCTTGGCCAGTTGACAGTTACCTCATATGTAGGCGACACAACAGAGGTAGTGCCAGCAGTTAACGAAATGTCATAAATATGACTATCAGTAATTTCGTACCAATAGGTTGATGCCGGCAACAAATCTGCAGTCGTTTCTGACGGGGATGTGTCAAACTGGCCAGCACTATTCTCGTAACAGTAATTTCCGTCAGTCGAAGTGGTCGGATCCGTTGGATTAAAACATAAACTAACAGAACCATCGGGGTTATCTAATTGATAGCCAGCGTGCAGGTCTTCTATTTGCCCTTGGGCGATAGTCAATGCTTGAGTATGTTCCTGGGCGTCACGTTCACTATGCAACGAACGGTTAGCTGTAATATAAGATCCAACCAGCACCATCATCAATACACCTACTGCTACAATTACTTCGATTATTGTATCGCCTGTCTGTTCAACTATCCGGTATTTCATGTACAACCTTTCTGGCTATATTTCTGTAAAGTTACAGCAGTTGGGCTATTTGTGCCACCAATCGTTATTAATCCTGATTCACTATCCGTACCACTGTCCAAACAAATTTCCACGCCACCATCAGGATCACTAACTGTGCTATAAGATCCACTACCACCAATTATATTATTACCTGTACCATTTTTCATATTACTAATTGCGCTAACCAGCGATAGTTGATCTTGCGTCAAAATGCTACCTGGTATGGGTACAACTTGCACCGATTGTGAAGATCCGTTAAATGTTGTAAATAAGCCGATTGAGCCGATACAGGCTAGATTGACGTTATTAATAGTGCATTTATCGCTAGGATTTATAACTATCGAACTATCGGCAAAACCCATTCCTGATGGATGAACCGTAATCCCGTAAGGTAATACTTCTGTTGTATCAAGCTCGCTGTTTACAACACTGGCAACGTCAGGACTATCCGTTGAATCATATAGCGCTACTGGAGCGGCTTGAGTTAAGTCAGTTACATTAAGATTATTGGGACCTGGCGAATTAGTCGGAGGGTTGTATTGATTGCCAACCACCGGGTAGGCTATATATTCTTCATTGGTTGAATTGAACTGAATGACTTCGCCAATAAAGGTGCAGCCCAAACTTGTTCCACGCGCTGTGCCAGATTCACTAGTTGTTGAATAAGCCAAACTAGGGCTGCCGGTAGGATTTGGTGTGCAAGTAAAATTTTGTTGGCTTAAATAATAACCGTTAGCAACGTTCCCGACAATACTTTGTAATTGCGAAGTAAGCTCAGTGATGGCTGTGTTGAATTCAGTTTTATCCTGGCTGCCGCTCATCAAAGTTATAGCGCTAATAAAAATAGCACCGCTGACTGCCAGGAATATCATGATTTCAATTACAGTAAAACCGTGCGGCTGCTTGCCACCCTTCATGAATCTTAGTATATCATTAAGCTTAAAGTTGAACGAGCCCCACAAAATGTTTATGTTAATTAGCAAAATAATCATGCTATAATTGGGCTAATATGAGCGTATTGAGTGGGGTATCAAATTTTTTCAGCTTAGACATAGGAACGACAGCAATACGACTTGTCCAACTTCACGGTAATGGTCCGGTCAAATCGCTTGTTAAATATGCCTATATACCAGTAGACAGTAAAATTGTATTGAGTGATTCGATGAGCGACCAACAAAAATTGGCGCAAATGATTAAAGAACTAATCGTTCAAGCCAATGTGACAACTCACAATACCGCTGTCGGCTTACCGTCACAACGAGTTTTTACAACTTTAGTTGACGTTGACCGGGTAGCGAAAAATGAATTACCAAAAGCTATCAAATATATTGTTGATCCGTTAATACCGACTCCCGTTAACGAATCTAAAGTCGACTGGGTGTTAATCGGCGATTCACCGACAGACAAGAATAAATTAGAAGTTCTACTTTCAAGCGTGCCTAATAATTTTATTGAAAAACGATTAGATTTACTTGAATCAATTGGGCTGAACGTTATTGCTTTTGAACCGGATAATATTGCTTTAGTTAGAGCGCTATTGCCTCAAGGGGCAACGATGGCCCAATTAGTTTTGGATATTGCCAGTAAAAGCACCGATCTGGTTATTGCTTTAAACGGATCGCCGCGGTTGACTAGATCAATCCCAACTGGGACAGAAAATATTATTCATTCAGCCGCTCAAAGTCTAAGTGTTGACAATAAGCAAGCCGACCAATTTGTATTTAAATTTGGCTTGAGTAAGGACAAATTAGAAGGACAAGTCTATCAAGCAATCATTGGTACGGTTGACCTCCTGACTACTGAGATCGAGAAGTCAATTAAATTTTTCCAAGCACGTTATGCCGATAGTAAATTAGAAAGATTTATTGTTACCGGGACAGCTGCGACCTTACCTGAATTTCCATTATATTTAGCTAACAAATTTGGAATAAATGTGGAAATTGGCAATGCTTGGCGGAATGTTTCATTCGCGCCTGAAAGACAAAATGAACTACTGGCTGTATCTAATCAATTCAGCGTGGCGGCTGGCTTAGCGGAGAGAATAGAATGATCCAGTTGAATATGCTACCAGACGTCAAGATTGAGTTTATGAGACTAAGTCGGATTAAGCGCTTAGTCATGTCTGCTGCAGTTGTAGTTATTGCCATATCAGTTGTAGTTTTAATAAGTTTAATTAGTCTGGTTTACGGAGTACAGAAAAGTAATCTTAATAATCTGGATAGTAATATTACTAAATATAAAAACCAGATTACTAGTACTCCTAATCTAAATAAAATTTTAACTATCCAGAATCAACTGAATTCATTACCAACCCTGGAAAATCAAAAACCAGTTGTTACGCGTCTATTTGGCTACATCCAACAATTGACACCGGTAAATGTTACAATTAGCGATCTGACAATAGATTTCAACGCGCATACTATTCAAGTGACAGGCAACAGTAACAGCATAGCTACGGTTGACCAGTTGGTTGATACCTTTAAATTTTCTACTTATACCACCAGTTCAACTTCGCCAGCTCTAAACGTATTTTCAAACGTTGTTTTAACAAGTTTCGGCCTACAAACAGGTGCTGCGTCATATTCAATAAATGCTAATTACGATCCTAATATTTTTAGTTCAACCTATGGTAACGTTCAATTAACTATTCCATCAGAAATCAGCACTCGTTCAGTAACGGAACAGCCCAATCTCCAATTATTTAATACATTACCTAAAACAAGCACTAGTCCTTAAACTAATAAGGAGAACGAGAAAATATAATGGCCAAATCACCAAAAATTACCACTAAACGACTAAAATTAGATCAAACTAATACAATTATTGTCGTAACTATTTCCATTGCTGCCATAGTAGCGGTTTTTACAATTGTAGCGTCAAAAACACTACTTAGCCAATATAGCTATCAAAAACGGGTAATTAGCGCCGAAAGTACATCGGAAAGTCTGTTTAAAGCTGACGCTACTGCAGCCAATAATCTATCATCTTCATATTTATCCTTTATTAGCTCATCGACTAATGTGCTTGGTGGAAGTTCAAGTGGCACTGGTACGAACGATGGCAATAATGCCCAAATAGTTTTAGATGCTTTACCAAGTAAATACGATTACCCGGGGTTACTTAGTAGTATGGAACAGGTGCTGAGCAGTAATCCTAATACCACTTTAAGCTCAATCGGCGGGACCGACGAACAACTAACTCAACAATCGAACCAGACCAGCATTCATCCATCTCCGGTTGCAATGCCATTCAATTTTTCGGTCACCGGTCCTTATGCTAATGTCCAAACTTTAATTGAAACGTTGCAGCGTTCAATCAGGCCGATCAGTATTCAGACGATAGATTTATCTGGATCTGATGCACAATTAACGGCATCAGTCACCGCGAATACTTATTATCAACCTGAAGAAATTTTTAATATTTCATCGGAGTCTATCAAATGAGAGAAAAAGATGTAGCAATTATTATTGGCGTAGTTTTTGTCAGTATGATCTTATCATTTGTTGTTGCATCTAAGGTTATAACCACACCCGCTAATCGGCAACAATCAGTCCCGATATCTTCAAACATAACTGATAATTTTATTCGACCCGATCCAACTTACTTTAATTCTCAAGCTGTTGATCCAACGAAATTAATCCAAATTCAGAATAACGCTAACACAACTCCATTTAATAGTCAGCAGTAGTAACGGGATCAACTATGAGTGTCCTATCCGATACAGTACAACGGCAGGTCGAGGAAGATTTGGTGCATGGTGGTTATATCACGCAAGCCAAGTTAGTTGCCATAAAAGATGAGGCGACAACTAAACACACTCCATTTATGAGTTTATTGAGTAGCGAAGGGCAAGTTTCTAACGAGAATTTAACAAAACTCATAGCTAAAGCCAATAACTTACCCTATGTTAATCTGAGCCATGCTCGTATCAGTCCGAACATCCTTGAACTGTTACCTAAAGAAGTTGCTGAACATTATATGGCTGTACCGCTTGGCGAAATGCAGCATCGTTTAGTGGTTGCTATGCTTGATGCCGATAATGTTCAAGCAGTCGATTTTTTATCCAATAAAATTGGCAAATCGCTAAAAGTCTATGCCGCCAGCGAAGAAGGTATCCGTCAGGTTCTTAAACAATACAAATTAAGTATTTCTCAAGACGTAGCCGGTGAGATCAAAGACCTTGAACATGCCGCCCAGGACAACAATCAGAAAAGTGGACAAGAGAATAAACTGGCGCAGGCTAATATAAAAACCATTGTTCAAGATTCACCAATTAGCAAAGCGCTATCGACTATATTGGAATATGCAGCGCGTAACCGAGCCAGTGATGTCCATGTTGAACCAATGGAAAATGATTTAAAAATTAGATGCCGGATAGACGGTGTCTTACGAGAAGTTATGAGATTACCAAAATCAACTGAACCACCCCTAATCTCACGAATAAAAATATTATCTAATTTAAAAATCGATGAGCATCGGATTCCGCAAGACGGTCAATTCACGATTAGAGTGGCCGATAAAGAAATTGATCTTCGTATTGCTATTTCACCAGTTGTATGGGGAGAACAAGTTGTTATCAGGTTACTAGACAAAACCGGAACCAGCTTAAAACTGGATGCAATGGGTTTTATAGGCAGGCCGCTTAGAACAATCAGGCAGGCTTTGTCTCAAACCAGTGGCATGGTTTTGACCAGTGGGCCAACTGGTTCTGGTAAATCAACCACTCTCTATGCATTATTGCAAGAAGTAAAAAACGATAAGGTGAATATTGTAACCTTGGAAGATCCAGTCGAATATAAAATAGAAGGCGTCAATCAGAT
>JBEKIY010000050.1:0-5373 GCA_050011495.1 Saccharimonadales bacterium (SeqCode)
GAAGAAACTGGACTCAAGGAAATGCAAGTCCTTAACTGGCTAGGTAAAGTTAATTTTCGTTATCGACGCTCCCAAACCCTAGTTCTTATGACCATGCATATTTATTTAGTGAAAGCCGCAGGGAACACCAACAGTTTTAAACCGGAAGATTGGCTAAATGCTGTAAAGTGGTTTCCCGCTCAAGAAGCAGTTGATAAAATTGAATATGAGGATATTAGTAAACTCATGTTAGTTGGGTTAAAAAAAATACGCGAGGAATCACTTTAAAATATCATGCAATCAACGTCTCTCTACGTCAATTTTGCCCAAAATGTACTCCGTGTTAAATTTTCAGACTTAAACTTGCTGATTACAGCTTTTACGCACCGTTCATATCTTAATGAACACAAAAAAACGGTTCATGAACATAACGAACGTTTAGAATTTTTAGGTGATGCAGTTCTTGAATTGGTTACAACTGAATATTTGTACTCAAATTTTGATGAACCAGAAGGTATTTTAACTAATTGGCGGAGCTCTTTAGTTCGCACCGAAAGCATTAGTGCTGCTGCCGAAAAACTTGGTTTTGAACCACTGCTTAGGTTGAGCCGTGGCGAAAAGCGTGGTACTGATCGTGCCAGAGCGCAAATTTTAGCTAATAGTTTTGAGGCTGTGGTTGGTGCTTTGTATATTGATCAAGGTTATGATGCAACTAAGCAATTTATAACTAATGTTCTCCTAGTTACATTTCATGACATTTTAGTTAGCGGTTCTTGGCTTGATCCAAAGTCACATCTTCAAGAAGTAGTTCAAAATCAACAAGGATTTACACCTATTTACAAAGTTATTAATGAAGAAGGTCCAGATCACGATAAAATATTTACGGTAGGTGTTTACATTAACGGTAAATTACAAGGAACTGGTGTTGGTCCGAGTAAACAAGCCGGACAGCAACAAGCCGCCCAAGCTGCATTAAAGCTATTTAACTCCGAGTCTCTTAATCAACTGACTAACAATAATTGACAACAGAGAACGTAATCTGTAAAATAAGCAACAATATCAAGGTAGTATTTAAAGTTATAAATTGGTGCTAGATATAATATGTTAGCTATACGCATGCAAAGAACCGGCCGAAGCGGCCACACAATGTTTCGTTTGGTTGTCCAGGATTCGCGACGCTCACCGTCAAGAGGTAAAATCGTTACTCAACTTGGGCACTACGATCCACATCAAAAAACTTTGGTAGTTGAAAAGGATAAAGCAGCTTTTTTTCTAGAACATGGCGCACATCCATCAGATCGTGTAGCTAGACTTTTCAAAACAGAAGGTATTGCTTTACCAAAATGGGTACATTTAGAAAAAAATAATGCTCGTCCGGTTAAAAATGTCGCTAAATTACGCCGAAATCGACCAGTTGAAGATACCGCCGAAAAAATTGTTTCGAAACCCAAAACCCCAACCACAATTGAATCAGAAGCCGTAATTGAAGAAAATCCTACAGTATCAGATATGTCTACCGAAGAAACAACTGAGCCAATCGTAGAAAATTCAGATAATCCTGTTGTTAATTCTGATTCTGAAACAGCCAAAAAAGAATAATATTGTTAATCCAAAAAAGAATTATTAGCAATAATACCTTATGTTCATTGTATTTTGTATCTAGTATAATAATGAATGACTAAATAGGAGAATTCTGTCATGAACAGTATAGATCAGCAATTTGTTGAGTATATCGTCAAGTCATTAGTAAGTAAGCCGGACGCCGTAGTTGTTGAACGACGGATAGATGAAAAAGGCGTATTACTAGAATTAACCGTTGACCCAGAAGATCTTGGCCGGGTAATAGGTAAAAGAGGTGCAACCGCACAAAGTTTACGAACACTGCTTAGAGCTCTCGGTACCAAAAATGATGCTCGATATAACTTGAAAATTATTGATAATGGTCCGATGCAACCTCGTAATTCATACGATAGCAACAATTCATACAGCGCATCTACTAGTACACCTAGTACACCGCCTCCAGCTGATGACGCAACAAACAGCACAACTGAGCCAGCAGTAGAAAATAACACTGAAGATCAGCCGACTGAAGTCAAACCAAGTGAGCCCACCGAAACAGAGACTCGCATTGACAACGAAGAACCAACTGAAGAAGTTGACCACGAAGATGTTGTTAGTAAAACCCGCAAAGAGCTTGAAGATTTAGATGATCTTGATGTATAGTTATCAGGTAAACATAGAAAACAGTTAGTTTTACAAAAAAATAAAAGCTCAACGCGAGCCACCGGTTAAACTGGTTGGGAGCTTTATGTGATAAAGAAACCTTGGCCAAACCAAGGTTTTTTTATACCTAGTAATTCACTTATACTACTTTCAATTAAAGGTTTATTTATGAAAATAATCATTATTAGTTTATTCCCAGAAATGTTTACCAATGTTTTTAATATTAGCATGCTAAAAAAAGCTCAGGATAAAGACATTGTTAATATAGACTATCTGAATTTACGCGACTATGGACTTGGCCGACACCATCAAGTGGATGATATCCCTTATGGCGGAGGTGATGGTATGTTACTTAAACCAGAGCCGCTGTTTGCGGCAATTGAAGTAGCTAAAGCCAAGTTACCATTAGCAAAAGTGTACCTGATGACACCTCGAGGCAAAAAACTTAGCCAATCAGAAGTAGTTCAGATTGCTGAGTCTAATCAAGATATGATAATAATTTGCGGTCATTATGAAGGATATGACGAGCGAGTTACAAAACTAGTTGATGAGCAAATATCAATTGGAAACTACATAGTAACTGGCGGTGAAATTCCAGCTATGGTTTTAGTTGATAGTGTAGTTCGTTTATTACCGGGAGTGTTAGGTGGTCAACAGAGTGCGTTAATAGAAAGCTTTGCTGACGGCAGAACCCTTGAGTTCCCACAGTATACTCGTCCACCGGTATATCGTAACCTACGTGTGCCAAAAGTATTACTAAATGGTAATCATGCCAAAATTAATGATTGGCGGAATCACCACAGTAAAAAAGCTAAAGGATAGTATACTAAGATATGTAAGCGGGAGAAAAAGACTTATGAAATTTACTTTTATTAAATCAGTTTATGCCCACTGTGATTTACCTTGCGGAGTTTATGATCCAGCCCAAGCTAGAATTGAAGCCCAAAGTATTTTTGCGATTATGGAAAAGTACCCGGGACTCAACGAAGAAGATAAAATTCGAGCACTTTTTATTAAAGAAGAACGCGCTGATTTGGTAAAAAATCATCTTTGGGTGCTTTGGACGGATTATTTTAAATCCGAACATTTGGAAAAATTTCCCAATCTGCATGATTTGTTTTGGCAGGCAACTAAGCAAGCCGGTATCTGTAAAAAAACCACTGACACCACTCAAGCGCAGAAGTTATTAGATCAAATCGATGAAATTACGCATATTTTTACGGAGACCAAAAAACTCTAAATTACTTGTTATTCGCCGCGTTGTTGGTAAAAGTATGGAGCCGACACTTCGTCCAGGGCAGTACGTTATTGCTACAAATCTATTTATTAAACCAGTGATTGATGATGTGGTTGTAATTAGACACGATCAGGTAGATAAAATCAAACGCATAAAAAAAATTCAAAACGAAAAACTTTTTTTGGTAGGTGATAATATTTCTCATAGTATAGATAGTCGCAGCTTTGGGTGGTTACCTAAAAAAAGTATTGTTGGTCGTGTTGTCTGGCCGATAGTCTAGAGTAGCAAACTCTATAATCATGTTTCACGTTCTCTTGTTTCTAATTCTCGTATCCGATCATGATCTAAACCATAGTAATGGGCAACTTCATGCCAAACCGTCCGACTAACCCTATCTGCTAACTCTTTTAAGCTATTACTTGCTGCTTCCAGTGGTTTTTGGAAAATAGTTATCTTATCGGGTAATAATTTAGTTGCACCATGTCGTTGACTAAGCGGTACTCCTTCGTAAAGTCCGAATAATGTCTGGTCAGCTCGCAATTTAAGTTTTTGTCGTTGATCTGGAGTCGGCTCACCTTCAACAATAAAAGCCACATTTTCTAGATGGTCTACATATGGCTTGGGTAAATGCTTAATGGCATTATTAATAATCTGCTCAATTATTTCTCGCGAAACACTTATCATCATTCAACTATATCAGACATAACTAAAAAGCCCCTGTGCCAGGGGCTTTGTGCTAGTGCCTAATAATGATTCGGGCTCACAACATAGCACTTTCTATAGTAAATAACATAAGCACTTAAGAATATGTAAGTATTCATACAGAAAAAAAGTGTGAAATGTCACATTCAAACATATAACTGTGGCCAATCAGAAGAATTGACAATATTTTCTGGGCGACTACCTGATTTATATAAAATAATGTCTGATCCATCGCTCATCTCCCAAATATTTTGTAAGGGCTGTAAAATTTGCCAGGATGCTTCAACTTCATCGCTTGAAGTAAATAGACTGTGATCAGAGTGAATAGCATCAATTAGTACTCGTTCGTAAGCATCAGCTAATTCGTGACGATTCTCTTTATAAGCAAACGACATATCTACCTTTTCCAATTCTCGATCATACCCAGGTCGTTTTGACCAAAGTTGAACTTCAATTCCTTCGTTAGGTTGAATTCTTAAAATAAGTCGGTCTGATTCATCTTCGTGTGTTTTCCGGTAATGAATTGTAATTTCAGATTTAGTCTCATTAAGTGCTTTCCCGGTCGTGAGGATTATTGGTACTCCGAGCCAGTTTGGATCAATGGAGTGAAGTTTTAATGCGACAAAAGTCTCGGTACTGGATTGATTATTTGAAACTTCTTGTCGATAACCTTGGTATTGCCCCCTAATAACTTCATATATATTTTCCTCAGATGTGGTTATAGAAAGTTGTTGTAATGCTTGCATGCGGCAAGCGGGGACTGACTGCCAATTGCCATGGGTTGGTAAATCCATTAGTGTCAGAGCGGTTAACTGCAGTAAATGCCCTTGCACTACATCTCGAAGTGCTCCGGTTTGTTCATAAAAATTAACCCGCGATTCAATACCAATACTTTCCAATAGCGATAACTCGATTTTCTCAATAAAAGTATTATTCCAAGTTCGCTTAAATAGGGAATTCTCATTACGAAAAACTATTAAATTCTGCGCCATTTCTTTTGCTAGATAATGGTCAATCCGATATATTTGTGTTTCACTGAAGTATTTATTAAGATGTTCAATAAAATCTCGGGCCGATATTAGATCTGTGCCAAATGGTTTTTCTAGCAATAACTTAGTTGATTTCTGCTTTGCCAAACCGGCTTGACCCAGATACTCTACAATAGGTTGAGACACTTGTGGCGGTACAGATAGGTAAAATAATACCTGAGTTGGTTCAGAGAAAGTTTTCGA
>JBEKIY010000051.1:0-5289 GCA_050011495.1 Saccharimonadales bacterium (SeqCode)
CTGGACTTTTCGACGAGCAGGGATAATATTTGCTAAGTAGTCACTTGGTGATAAAAATGCATCATAGCCGACGGGTCGGTCCTTAATTGCCTCAAGTTGACCATTAGAATATATTAATGTAACGCTATCGCCAGATGGACCATCAACTATATCACCAAGTTCTGGGGCAGAAACTCCTCTTGATAGCGTAACTAACATCTTCCCAGCAGAACGCTTTAACCTATCGATGGTAAAGTAATACTCTGCTTCGGAATCGAAACTTAACCTTCCGCTTTCCAGTACTTCAAACTCCGGCCCTTCTACTAAAGTCGAAGCTTGTTCAATTGCTAATTCAGGAAGTAATCCAACTGTTGTTTTCATAGTACTATAATATCATAATTTTACTATTAGTCAACTTGTATTACGTCTTAATAAACGATTTTAGGGTTATGCTTGTCTGGCTATCTTTTTGTTGAGCAATGGAGAGAAATGACCTTTATACATTTTCTGGACAGCTTTTAGCTGCCAATCTTTACCTGTTATCTTATGTCGGCAGTCAATAAAGCCGCAATGGCAATCCCAAGTTGCGGCATATACTGATATAAAATCACCGCTAGACTCGAATAAGGCATAGTCAATTGTTATTTCCTCGCCTGGCTTGATATCCCGACGAGCAATTAAAGTAAATGAGTCTTTAAGCCATAAATTGGAGTCACATGAATGATTAATGTAGTATCCATCATCAGCACCTCTTTCTTCTATGCTGTAAAGGTTAGTATCCCAATACATGACTAATTTGCTCTGCTTTTTAGCTGTTTCGGCTTTAACTTTACTGTCGGTGTACTCAACGGTCTTTTTGCCATTCCAATATTCTCCCCAGATTTCTACAACCTCACCTTTTTTGATAGGTGCTATAGCAAAGATCCCCTTGCCGCTAATGGGGGAGGTCCGAATTTCAATACTTGGGCTAAACCATGAGTCTTTAGGTACTTGCTGCATTAGTTAATCATAGCAAAATAATAGACTCTGTAAGAATACTTTTATAATGCTTATGCTTGGTAATTAACTGCCTAACCATTACAATTAATCTTTAAACTATGAGGAGGCAACGTTATGAGTAGACCGGAAGATTTTGCTGTGCCCGAACCAGAATCAGCTCCAATTCGTCCCGAAGAATTAAAAAGTAGTGATTATAATAGTCCAGCGGAACATCAGTTAGCGATTGAAGACGCCACTAGAATTTTTAATCGTTATATCAGACACAAGGTATATGAACTACTGGGCGGTTACGCTCAAGGAATTGATTTAGTGCTACAAGCCACTGGTGCTTATCAGACTCAGGCTGAAGATGCCGGATTAAGATATCACACCAATCGGCAAGCAATATATGAAATCAGCGAAGAGCTTAATGCTGGCGGACATATTAAGGTTAAACCAACCAAAGGTCAAGTTCTGCAGGTATTGCGTTGGAGTAGCAGTGACGATTCAAAACGACATGAAGTGGTACGTGAGATAACTGATAATGAAGAGTTTGTTGGCAGGTATTTAAGATGGAGTGAGACCGACAAAGCGGCTGAGTTATTAAGTTGGCCATTAACGTCAAATAACCCTACGGAATGGGTGTTGTTACGACCTGATTCGGATACTGGCAAGAATTATCAAATAGTCGAAATTGATATACCGCAACCCAGTTGAATCTATCTCTATTAAATATTAAATTACCGCTGGACGAAAATTATCTTATAGGATATACTGCCAGTTGTTAGAAATACGCTGCTAAGTTTATGTTCTATACAATTTAATAGTAAAAATGTTCGTAGTAGGCGCAGCTAACTGGATAATGGAAATTGCCAGGTACCTATAAAGAATGATAAGGAGAATTAAATGGCAACTAAGTTATTCGTAGGCGGCCTTGCTTACAGTGTAAACGACGATCAGTTGAAAGATCTGTTTGCAGGAGTTGGTACAGTTGTATCAGCTCAAGTTATTGTCGACAAGTACTCCAACCAATCAAAAGGTTTTGGATTTGTCGAAATGAGTTCAGAGGAAGAAGCCAAAAAGGCTATCGATGAACTCAATGGTAAGGATTTTGAAGGCCGTTCAATAGCTGTCAATGAAGCTCGTCCCCAAGAACGACGCGAACCGCGTTCGTTTGGTGGTGGAGGCGGTGGTCACCTCGACAATTATCACAATCGTGATGATCGTCGATTTTAATAGATAAAACTATTAAACTTCTATAAAGGTTAGCGCTGTGCCGGTTTTGCCGGCACGCGCTGCTCGACCAATCCGGTGCACGTAATCTTCATAAGATTGCGGCAAAGCATAATTAATAACGTGGGTTATATCATCAACATCCAGGCCTCTGGCGGCTACATCGGTAGCAACTAGAATATCAACCTGGCTGTTTTTAAATTTATCTAAAGCTCTTTGGCGTTGACCTTGCGATTTACCGCCATGAATAGCGTCAACTGAAAAGCCTTTTAGTTGTAAAGTTCTATTGAGTCTCTCGACACTGCGCTGAGTTTCATCAAATACCAGCGTTTTTTGTGCCTGTTCAGTAAGCAGTAAGCGCTGTAATTTTTCGAGTTTTTCATCTTTGGAATGATATTCGACGATATTTTGTTCAATGGTATCGCAAGTTTCGCCAGTTTTAACTGAAATAGTAACTGGTTCGACCGAAAACTGCTTGATCAGATTCTCGACAATCGGATTTATCGTAGCCGAGAAGAAGAATGATTGCTTTGGAGTGGCTAATTGCTCAAGGATTAACTTAATATCATGGATAAAGCCCATATCGAGCATGCGGTCAACCTCATCAAGGGTGACGATATTAAATTTAGAGATATTTAAAGTACCCCGTTTAATATGATCAAGAATCCGTCCCGGCGTACCAATGACTATCCTGGGATTATTACGTAAATCACGCAATTGCGGGATCATAGGCGTGCCACCGATCAATAAAGCACTGAATAATCCGCTGCCCTTACCAATTTGACGACATTCTTGTTCAATTTGCTGGGCTAACTCTCTGGTTGGAGCCAATATTATAGCTTGTTTAGAGGCTTCATTAATCAAGGCATTGATTATCGGCAATGCGAAAGCAAGGGTTTTACCAGTTCCGGTATTGGCAATCCCAACTATGTCTCTATTGGCTAAGGCCATCGGAATAGTTTGATCCTGAATTGGTGTGGGTATTTCCCAATTGCGCAAGGCAATATTATTTTGCAACAAATCTACGACAGCAAAATCAGTAAATTTATTCTTTGATTGATAAGTAGTTGTGGCTGAGTCTAGTTTAGCGGCTTTAACAAAGCGAGCTGGATTAATATATTGTTTAGTGCTTTTTCGATTTCGCGGCGCACTATGAAATGACCGATTATTGCGTCGATTGAGCGTTGACTGACGATATAAATATTTTGACATTAAAAAAGAATCCTTTATGTAAGTTATTTAGTTATTACTACGATTGTCTAAAAATGAAATCGAGTAACAACAACCTTACAACCCGGATTCATCAATTAACAATTATTATAATAATATCATGAAATTATTATTTAAACAATAGCAATATGGCGCGCTTATATACTTGACGATACCTTAGTAAAATATAATTTTAACCGCATCTTAGAACTGATATGATTAGCTTATGAAGTTATTTGTTTGGGATTTTCATGGTGTCCTTGAAAAAGATAATGATTTAGCGGTGTTGGAAATTACGAACAAAGTATTAGAGCAAGAAGGTTATGAAGAAAGGCTAAGCAAAGAAAAAGCCAACGAATTTTATGGCCTAAAATGGTATGAGTATTTTGAGCAAATACTTCCATTATTGACGAACAAAGAGCATATGGCTCTTCAAGCGTCATGTTTTAAATATTGCGAAGATCATCTAGACGTCTTAGCTAATCATATAAAAGTAAACGATTATGCCGTAGAGGTTCTGGGAAAAATAAATAATTCAAAAAATGATCAAATTATTTTATCTAATACACGGCAGAGTGATCTACTTTGGTTCATTGATACTGTTGGAATAAAGAAGTTCTTCACAAAGTCAAAGATATTTGGTGTAAATGCTCATGAAAAATTTAGAGTTAAGAGTGATGTATTAGCCCATTATTTGAAGAGTAAAGAATTTGATACAATCATTATTATTGGAGATTCTGAAAGTGACATGGAGCTAAAAAACGTCGCTGGTGGATTAACGTATTTCTATAATCATCCAAGCTTTAAGCTAAATAATGTTGTTAAAACAGATTTTATAATTACTGACTTAAGAGAAATTTTAAAACAAATTTAATCCACAACATCAAATATTAGTAAATAACTAATTATCTACTAATTTTTAATCTATCAAGTAGCTGTTTTGGCTTGTAACCTATAATAGTAAAACTAATTAGAAGATTCTGGGCCCCACCCGAAGTAAAAGTCGACATAGGAGTTGCAACAAATCTAAACGTTTCAGAATCGGGATTATTAGATCCTTGTCTTAAACCGTAATCAATATAACAAACCGTAACTGGGATAGGAGTAAATACATATCCATTAACTGGCCTTACCTTGTAAAACCATATAGTATCAGGACTACTTGATGACGGAATTTTATCAATAATAATTCTTTGGCTACCTTCTATCCTTTGGCCCGATGAATCAAATAAAGCTCCTAGGGTAGTATACTTAGCCTTATTTTTCTGTAAAAAATCAACTAAAGCTAAAGCATCTGAAAGCATAACATAATTATACTTCACGTTTAACTTTAAAACTTTATTTTACTAAGGTATCGTCAAGTATATAAGTACGCAATATGACCGCTCATATAGTTAACAGTATTACTGGTAAATATTTTATACTTCGTTAACCTAGATCCGACGACCAATGATCGCATTTATAGAAGTTGCGATGATCTTTTAAAATATTATGTCAATAGTTTGCTGTCTGGTACCAGCATGCTGTCTAGTGCCCGGTTGGATTCTCGAGCCAATATCGTTGACTAAAAAATTACTTAGATTATCGACGGCACTTTTACCGAGCTCAGCTACTCCATTAGCATCGCAGGGCAATAAACCCAAAGCATTAAACAGGTTGGCAACTCTCGAGACTTCGTCTTGGGGCAAATTACGATCTTCATAAAACCTAGGATAATTTGATCGCCCCGTAATCATTCCATCTGCGTAGACCGCAACCTCACCAAAAAGCCCAACTTTCCGGAATTCCTTAGGTGGTGTCTGTGCAGCCCTGAGTTTCATATTGCCTCATTGCTTTTTATACTCGAGTAAAGTTATATCCGCTATGCAACTTGCATCACCAGCAGCATTA
>JBEKIY010000052.1:0-5181 GCA_050011495.1 Saccharimonadales bacterium (SeqCode)
CCTCGACAACTACCACCACGATGCCGCCGCCAACCACGACGACCTCGACAACTACCACCACGACGCAACCGCCAACCCCTCTTCTGATCTACAACTTGTCTCAACCACAAGAAGTAACAGCGGGAGGATCCGATTACAGTTATAACTTCCACGCCAGTGTTCAGTACCAGAAAGGTGACACTGTCTCCGTTGGATTCCAGGTATATGGTGGTAATGACTACACCGTCGTAAACGCTTCTTTGTACGGATCATTCCCTCCGAACGGAGCCTACTACGACACCACTGACGGATATTGGCATGACGTATATACACCTCCAGATCAGGTACCAACCGACAACAATGGAGATGTTGAAGTCGTAGCCACGATCACCGACCAGACCACCGGTCTGTCAGCCTCCACCAACGTTTTTTTCCAACTTCAACCTACGACAACCTTCTTGGTCGCGCACAACATCGTGCACGCTGCTTCGTAGGACGAAGATACAGGTAGTCGGGGGGGGTGCTCCACGCAATTTTCGTAAGATTTTTGCGTGCCACCCCACCGGCTGCCGGTTTTCTCCCCGCAAGGGTCCCGCAAGGGTTAAAGAGATTATCGGCAGCATGTTTTCAAGTTTAAAGTTCAGTGACTATCTAGTTTGTATAATAACCATTTAAGAAAATATATAATATTAATAATCAAGATGTTTTAAGAAAGGAAAATGACTATGAAAAGTCTTTCTAAATTAGCTGCTATTGCTACTGGATTTTCAATTCTAGCAATTGCAACTTTCAGTTTATCTCCGGTTTTAGCCGATAGTCCTGGCCAAATCCAAGGAGGTAATATATACCGAATCCAAAACATAACACAAAAAACCGACTTTGCTAATCCAGCCACTGCTAATGCTTGTGACGAATTAGAATATAGCGCTCAATTACATAACGATGATTACCAAACGCTGAATAGCGTAGTAGTTACAGTAACTTTGCCTTCCACGGTTGGTACAAGTAATGTGTCTACTCTTAAGACTCAAGCTACAAATGGTGATCCATCAAGCACTACTGCAACTACTACCCTTAATTTAACTTCTGCCCAAAGCGTAAGTTACGTTAACGGCACTACTGAACTACTTGATGCCAAAGGTAATCTTATCGAAAAGTTACCTGACACTATTACTTCTACCGGAGTTAATATTGGCAATTTAGCTGGTTCAACCATCGAATATGTCAATTTTGAAGCCAAAGTCAGCTGTCCTACCCCAGCTCCACAACCAGTTTACACATGTAATTTGCTAAATGTTACTCAACCGGCTGCCAATCAAATTCAAGCCGATGTTCAATACACAGCTCAAAACGGCGCTACTTTTGAAAACGTTACCTATAATTTTGGTGACAATAGTACGCCTTTGACAACCACAAACACTAGTACTACCTACACTTACGCCCAAGCTGGTACCTATAATGTTACCGCTACAGTCGCGTTTAGTGTAAACGGTGCAACTCAAACTGCAACTAGTGCCAACTGTGCCAAAACAATCACTACAACTTCTCAGCTAGTTAACACTGGTCCTGGAGATATAATTGGATTGTTCGGTGCTGCAACAATCGCTGGTGCAGTTTTACATCGTTTGTTTGGTCGTCGATTTGCCCACCGCAACGTTTAATAAAACTGTGGATAAACGGTAGCTAAAGTACCTAAAATGTACTAAGCTCCCAATTAACGAGCAAAGACTGACCGCTCAAGAACAAACTATTAGGGAATCCCCAAGGCTTTTTAGCTGAGGGGATTTTCTTTTTGGCCCCTGTTATGATAGGATTAGGCAAGTTCAGGTTCTTCACTGAAAAAGCAGTAAAATACTAATAGTTAAATGAAATTGAATATGGCCCCTTCGTCTAGTGGTCTAGGACATCGGGTTTTCATCCCGAAAATCGCGGGTTCGAACCCCGCAGGGGTCACCAAAATAATAACCTTCATTAATTATTTTATTGAGTTACGTTTTAAACATCTATATCTAAATAGGTAATCCTAAAGTTTAAAAATGAGCGAACGTTCTAAATGCAATTCTGGTTTTACGGTAGTTGAGATTGTATTAATTGTTGCTGCGGCAGTCTTAATTTGTGCCGTCGGATACATTGTATTTAGTCATAATGACGAAACCGCCTCCCAAATTATTCTGCAAAGACAGCAGTACATTGACAAAAATATAAGTAATTTAAGTATCCAAAATTATACATCCTTAGGCACATCGCTTTATAAACAGGGGTATTTAACAACGTCACTTTATCTAACAACTCAATCACTTATTAACGACTTCACAAACGGTGACTTTAATAGCAATCCGGCCTATAACAAAATGATATGCGTTGATCAAATACCGAGTTCATACAGTTATGGCTTAGCTAATATCAGCAGTGATGGCAATGCTGCCACAATTTCGGTCAATGTTTTTGTGCCTGGTTCGGTTAGCCATGTACCCTATACCGGCTACTGGGTTAATACCAATGGGACCTGGCAGCTTAACGATATCGATTGCTCTCAGGGAAGTTCCACTTTGTTCTAAGGCCAGTAATGGACCTGAGCATATTTTTCAGATATGACTAATTAATATAGATTGGGCTAGGATTAGCTTAAATAACTAATCTCTAGTCACGACCTGTAAGTTGTTTGTTACTATAGAACTTGATGAAGAATATTATTGTTGTCAGTGGCTTACCAGTTTCCGGGAAAAGTACTCTGGCCGAGGGGTTAGCTAAAAAACTTAACTATTTACTCTTGTCGGTTGATCCGATTGAGTCGGCCATCATACAATCCGGCGTTAAACGTAGTTTTGTAACTGGCTTAGCGGCTTATAAAATCGTTGAGTCAGTAGCCAATGAAAACCTTCAACTTAATAACTCGGTAATTATTGATGCCGTTAGCGGGGTGCCTGAAGCTAAACAAATGTGGCGTGAATTAGCTAAACATCACCAGGCTAAATTATTCATTATTGAATGCAGTTGTTCGGATGCGGAGGTTTATAAAGAGAGAATTGAAACCAGAGTCCGAAATATCCATGATATCCCCGAAGTCACCTGGCAAGACGTATTGAAACGTAAAAAAGAATCTACTGCTTGGGATCAGCCAATCCTCCAAATCGACAGTCTGGAAAACAAGGCTGTTAATATTGCTAAGGCCTTGCATTATATTTCTGCCTAAATTCTATCAATAGAGTAGCTAATAATTTACCCAGTCGTTGTTTAATCAGCAATATTAATCGCCATTAACAGTGATTTTAGTGGCATAATGCTTATGTACTAAAGCTGGGGTATGATGTTAAAATAAACATTAATAAGAGGTGGAAATTGTTTACAAAAAAAACTGTTCGAGACATTGAGTTAAATGACAAGACAATATTAGTCCGGACAGATTATAATGTACCGCTTAATGCTGATGGTTCAATTAGCAGTGATTTCAGAATTAAACAATCGCTGCCAACTATCCACTACTTGATTGACCATAATGTAAAAGTAGTTATTTGCTCACACTTAGGACGCCCCGACGGTAAAGTCGACCCGAAACTGTCTTTAAAACCAATTGCCAACCGGTTGGCTGAGTTATTAGAGTTTGAAGTCGGTTTTGTGAACGATTGTGTTGGCGCGGAAGTTCAGCAGGCAATTACCCAACTTCACCCCAGGCAAATAGTTATGTTGGAAAACCTGCGTTTTCATCCTGAAGAAGAAGCTAATGACGATAATTTTGCCGCTCAATTAGCGCAGGGGATTGACGTATTTGTCCAAGACGGCTTTGGCGTAACCCACCGGGCGCACGCCAGTACTGAGGCCATTACTAAACATTTGCCTAGCGTGGCCGGATTATTGTTGGAAAAAGAAGTGGATACGATTACTAATGTTATGAATAACCCCAAAAAACCGTTAGCAGCGGTAATCGGCGGCGCCAAGATAGCCGATAAAATTGATGTGCTGCATAAATTCATTGATATTGCTGATTTTATTGCGATTGGCGGGGCCATGGCCAACGTGTTTTTGTCTGCTCAGGGGATTGATATTGCTAAAAGTAAAAGTGATCAACAAGAAATTCCGATTGCCAAGGATATTATGGCCCGGGCTCAAGCAGCCAATAAACGATTGGTTTTCTACTTGCCGCAAGACGGGGTGGTGGCCAATAGCCTTGAGGCATCAGCTAAAACGCGAATTGTTGACTGGAGCGCTCATGTTATTGCCGATATTGAAAATTATCCTCGCCAGCCAGCCGAAAATACCCGGCAAATTTCCGCTGACGAGATGATATTGGATATCGGACCATTTTCTGGTGCGTTTATTGCTGGCAGCTTACAGTTGGCGGAAACAGTTGTATGGAATGGCACATTGGGAGTTACCGAAACCAGCGGTCAGCAAGGACCTGTCGGTCCTTTTGCCCATGGCACTGAATTGTTAATCGAAGCTATGACCGGTCAATTTGGGCGTCGGCCGTTTAGTCTAGTCGGTGGCGGCGACACTGTTGGTTATATTGAAACCCGAAAACTGACCGATAGTTTTGACCACGTCTCGACCGGCGGCGGAGCAAGTTTGGAATTGATGGCTGGACGTGTCCTGCCGGGAGTAGCGGCACTGCTGGATAAAGATAACTCACAGGACGGATAAAGTATGCGCAAGCTATTAATTGTTGGCAATTGGAAGATGAACCTTAATGTTAGTCAGGCGAGTACACTGGTCCATCAGTTACACGAGCGGATTAAAACCCAACGAAATGTTGAAGTCGTAATTGCGCCAAGTATGTTAACGCTGCAGCCGTTAAGCTTACAGATCGATCGGCGCCGTTTTCGTTTAGCTGCCCAAAACGCTTATTTTGTTGACGAGGGGGCCTATACCGGGGAAGTCAGTTTCGCCATGCTTCACGATCTGGTTCATTACGTGATAGTCGGCCATTCCGAACGCCGGCTATATTTCAATGAAACGCTTGAAATTATCCGCGACAAAGTAGCCGCTGCCGTTCGAAATGACATCACACCGATTATCTGTATCGGCGAAAACAAACATGAACGCCAGGCCGGCGAGACCAAACAAGTCATTCATGATCAACTAACTACTGCCTTAAGCAATTTAACAAACACCGAGATTGAAAATATTGTGATTGCCTATGAACCGGTTTGGGCTATCAGCACGTTTAATGGCGAGATCGCCAAACCAGACGATATTGCCAAGATG
>JBEKIY010000053.1:0-4958 GCA_050011495.1 Saccharimonadales bacterium (SeqCode)
CAATAACCATGCCGTTCATATAAGTAATCGCCCCGATAACCGGTCCGGTAAGAGCATGTTGCCAGATAACATCCCCGTTATTTGGGTTCCAAGCCTGAACTGAACCGCCCACTCCCACACCGTTAATGGTAGTTACGCCACCAGCCTGGAAGATTGTACCATTACCAAATGCCGCGCTAGAAACAGTTGAGTAACCGCAAGCGGCACAATCGTTACCAACCGCAATCTGTTGTTGCCAAACTGGTCCAGCAGCTAGATTCGATCTGAGAAATGCATAAGTTTCACCGTTTTTATTGGAAGCCATGACTAATTGTCGGCCGTTACTATCAGTAAATAGCATGGGCGAAGTCGTCCAGTCAGAGTCAGCGACGGCATCCATTTCCGGTAAATGCCAATAATCAACAACAGTCATGGTATCAGGATCAATCGCAATAATGGCCTGAGCATAAGATTGGTCATCGGACTGTTCGGTACCAGTGACAGCAAATATCCGGTTGGTCGTCGGATCATATGATGGCGACGTCCAAATACCACCCCCCACTTCACCGTTCGGGACTAAATTAAGCGTACTAATAACAGCACCAGTGCTAATATTAACTTTCATCAATTGGCCTTGAACTAGCGGACAATCGCCAAGGCTAGCCACCCCAATATATGCGTAGCCATTCAATATTAGGGGGCTAGACCAGTTATAATGTCCGCCGGCGGCGCTGCTGTCACCAGTGTAGACGTCCCAAAGGACGGCTCCAGTGCTGGCGCTTAGGGCATACCAGTAATCTGCTCCGCCGCCGACGTAAACTACACCGTTTAAAACGGTTGGCGCCGATGAAACACCGGCCGATTGCGGATCACAATCGGAGTTACCGACGGTTACACCAAGATAAGTTTTCCATAAAACTGCTCCAGTAGTTAAATTAAAGGCGTATTCATAACCATTCCAGGAGCCGACGTACGCAACCCCATCAACTATTGCCGGCTGGGACGCAATTGGACTACCGGTAGCATAAGACCAGATTTTGGTTAGCTGTGCTACATTACTAGTCGAAAAAGAGGTATCAGTACTGGAGCTGTCTCGGGAGATATCATGCAGTGAAGTTGTCCATTCATCGGTAATAGCTGCTGCATAGGCCGGTATCAACAATACTCCTAGGCCAAGAACAACAACTGTTAAAGCCAGTACTTTTCGTTTAAACTTATGCCCCAGCCATTTGCTAATAATCATGTAATAAATTATCCCCTACAATTGAACCCTCGCTATAAACTGAACAATGGCTGAAGATTATAGGTGATAATAGTAATTAAATAAGTTAGATAATTTACAAGTAGTTTTAAAAGAACCTTTTGCTTTAATAGTCAAGCCATAGATAACTATTCTATAGATGGATTTGGGCCAACATTAAATAATTTTGTTATGAATCAGATAAATGAAATGCTGATAATAGTGAGCGATAAATAAAGCATTAAAAACTAACAGTAGCGGAAAAACTACCCATGTTTCAACGGCTTTACCGGTCGTAATCCGCCACTGTTTAAGCGGTGGCAGTCCGAATTTGACCGGCAGAGGCAGCAACCAGGGCACGCCTTCTTTGGTTAATGTATCCATTACTAAATGAGAGACCATGCCGATCATAAACGCCCACCAGACATAGCCAATATTGATCGAGCCCATTATTGGGTGCAAAAAATGTAGTAGCAAATAGGATAAATAACCAAAAATAACCAAACCGATGATGGAATGTGATATAAAACGGTGTCCACCGAGTAGTTTGTCAAAAACTTTACCAACTGATTTACCGACCGGTAAATTACGCCATAGCGGTGCCGTCGGCTGGTCGATATCCGGCGTAATACCTCCGACTAAATTGGCAAACACTGCGACAATAACGGTTGCTAAAGTAATTGCCTGCAGCGGCATAACTAAAAACACTACGCCGAGGGCAGTAATCGCTGCTAAATCATGAGTTCGTGCCACCATATCTAAACATTAGCAAATACTTAAATATTTAGCCAATTGCTTAATACTTAATAAATAACCTGTTATTTCATGGGTAAGGTTTGAATCATGCCAAAAGTATTGCCTTCGGTATCAACCGCATAAATAGTATCGCCGACTTCCGGTATGGTCTGCTTTTGGCCGACGATTTTGCCGCCAGCCTGCTTAACTTTATCGATCATGGCATCCAGATCTTTAACACCAATCCAAATAATTGTCGGCTGAGACTGATAACTGCGTGGCATAATTGCGCCATTTTTAGTCGGATCTTTAGTGCCGGTATTCACTAACCAGTAATCGACGCCAGGCATATCGGCGTCAGTAATTGTCCAATCAAAAATTTTATAAAACTGTAAAGCCCGGGTTATATCATCTGCAGTAATTTCAAAATGTACAATTTGCGCCATAGCCAAAAAGTCTCCTCAAGTTAATTTAATAATCAAATAATATAATTAAAGACAGACGCCCAGCTGTAAGCATAATTACAGTTAAAATATTTTTATAAAATCACTTTCGTCCTTCCAGGACTCGTCAGCATAAATCAAATATTTATGGAGTGAATGGTGACATAGCGGAAAGGGTGTTGGGGGTATTTGGGTGGCGGAATAAAGAAGTTGTCGAAAAGGCTAAGGGAAATTCCCAGAGCCAACTTCACCAGGCAACTCGCCCGTTTCCGCCACACCAAGGCCACCCATCCTCTATCGACTGGACAACTGCGCTTCTCGAAGTTTGGCTAATCCCAGGGACCGCCCGATAGCAAGAAACAGCATAGTTGGCAGGGAGAGGATAAAAACCAAACTGAACAGTAAAAACAACGGGATGACTTGCAATGGGAATGGTAAATTTGACCCGTAGCCGTCTTCCAGCAAATTGTTTAAAATGAGGGCCAGGCGGTAACCGAGCAAAAAATCCAAACCGATCCAAGCCACCAATCCTAGCAATAGCCTTCTTCCCAGCATGGTTTTTCCTTTCGCCAATGTCAAAAGTGCCTAGCAGAATGCTAAACGGTAGCTATGTTAGCATGACTAAATAAAAAGTATTAAGTAAAATTCTTACAAACCTTTTTAGATTAAAGATCGGGTTCAGTGAATTCTAGTCCGTGGGCTCTAATTTGGGCCATAACGCTTTCAACTATTGTTGAGGTTACAAACTCGAACTTATAGATATATTCACCGCCCTCAAATTCTTCAAATGACGGGATTTCAACGCTATCACTATCCAACATCTCGGGGGTATCGTTAGATAAAATCAAATTATTAGGTGTGACAATTAATTGCTTAGTTACTGTTTCGAATTTATCTTGGGTCCCACTGTAAAATTCATTGGCATTGCGAGCGATTAACCAACCGGCACTTTGAATTGGTTGGTAGGAACGATTAAAGCCCCTGGTAAAACCCCTTGGTATCAAACCAGGCTGAATATCATGGGCTTTAAAAATTGCCACCATGGTCTGCAGCGCTACTTTAGCATCATATTCTAAAAAATCAGCTATTCGAATATCTAGACCTTCGCGGTTAAAGGCCCCTAACAAGGCCGTCATAACTTGATAATCAGCAAACTTTCGCTGATATTCCGGATCATTGGCGGCTAACGATTCATGTCCCGCTGCACCTTCGAGATTAACCATACCCTTAAAGTATAATTAATTAACGTTATATACAAGTCGAGTTGATTAAATATTGAAACTAATTTACCCAATCATGCCTATAATTAATTGAACGCCCTGGGATTATTTATGACTGATTCAGTAACTGAAAAACAACTTATATCTGAAATACTGGCTGGTGACAGCGAACAGTACCGTTATTTAGTCGAGCGCTATCATAAAGGGTTGATTAACCACTTGGCGAATTTACTGCAAGATGAAACTCTGGCCGAAGATATTGCCCAGGAAGCTTTCATCCAGGCCTATAACAAGTTGCACCTTTATAATTCCGACTATGCTTTCTCCACTTGGCTATATAAGATTGCCAGCAACCTGGCGTACCGGTCAATTAAGCAAATTAAACGGACAGTTGATATTGCCGACATCGAAGAAATTTTGCCAGATGAGACCATGACAACCGCCGAGAAACTGGATATAGCCCAAACCAAAGCTACTGTCCAAGAAGCAATCCAGACCCTAGAGGTTAATTACCAACAAGTCATTGCCCTGTATTATTGGGACAATTTAAGTTATGAACAAATTGCCGCAGTCATTGATAAGCCAATCGGCACCGTCCGGACCTGGCTCTATCGCGCCAAAGAACAATTAAGAAAGGAGTTATATGGACAAATTAGATAAAATCATCAGTCAATCCAAAAAAAACACCCAGCCCAGTAAAAACTTTGTCGATAACGTTATGCAGGCCATCAATCCCAACCGAGCTACCAGCCGGAGGTTCTTTAGTTTGACGAGACTGGCTTTCATGACAAGCGCTTTAGCGGTAATTGCGCTGCTGATTTTTACTGGCTATAAACTGAATGAACCATCCAGCCCTAGTTCTTCGGGTAGCCCCACCATTGCCCAGAACAGTTCCACTAACGATGCCACCTTGACTAGCGATCTCGGTACGATTAGCAATAATTTAACTTCCGAGAACCAACAACTTACTGCCAGTAATAATTCTATTAATGACCAGGCCCAAGAAATAGTCGTGCCAACAAATTAGATGAAACTTTTTAAATGATAACTGCCTATAAAGAAGCGAGAACGAAGTTACGGTCTCATCTAATAACGAGAGGAAATTAATCTATGAGAAAACTAAATTTCAAGCAGAAGCTAGCAACCACTTCGATAGTTGGAATAACTACTGTATTGTTATTATCTAACGTCGGTCTAGTAGCTGCAGCGGCTACTACCCAATCAGCCAACTCAACTTCCAGTACGGCCACGGCCAATAATCAGGCCACGCGACTGGCTAATATAAAAGCCAAAGGTGCCGCCGAAATTACCCGGCGATTAGATTCATTAAATGCCGCCGTT
>JBEKIY010000054.1:0-6319 GCA_050011495.1 Saccharimonadales bacterium (SeqCode)
CACGCTAATGAATTCGTCACGTTCCTCCTCTAATGATTTCTCTTTGGTAATGTCGCGCATTATTAGCACAAAACCACGCTGACCGACTTGTTTATATCCTAAGTGTACTGGTGCAATATTCATATATAAATTTATCTGACTTTTATCTTGGTAATGAAGTAAGTAATCGCGGGTTGAGGTTGGGACTTTTATAAGATTTATTAATGCATCAAGATCAATTGGATTTTTATCTTTATCAAACAGTTTCATCATTTCTGATAACGGTTGACCGGACAATACAATATTTAAATCTAACAAATTTAAGGCAGCCGCGTTATATAGAACTATTCGCTTATTTTCATCGATGGCGATGACGGCATCGTTAATGCTATTGATTAAAGTTATTAAACGTTCGTGATCAAGTATGGAATCTTCGTAAGGTTGGTCTGTATCAGCCATGTCGACATTATGACATAAACCTTATGCTTAAAATAGATCATTTCACTAAAAATCTGGATGATATTTTCGCATTTCTCGGCGAAGTTGTTTAGCATTGGGCAGATTTTGCCGCAATACATCCCAATACTCTGGACTATGATTATGGACTCTGGTATGGGCAAGCTCGTGCAATAATACGTAATCAATCAATTGCCAAGGTAATTGCATTAGGAAAATATTTAGACTAATCTCGTTGTCTTGATTACAGCTACCCCAACGGCTTTTTAAATGACGTGTATTTACTTTTTGATAGGCAAAGCTATGGTTGTCAGCCAGTAGACGTAAACGCTGCGGTAATAAATTTTGCGCTTCTCGTTGCAAAGCACGTATACAAGCCCGACGGGCAGTTGATTGGGCCATTGGGTCGTTGCTTAACATATCTTCTGGAAGTGTTATTAAAATTTCAGTGTGATTGATTCTAGCGCGCGGTAATTGAGTTTTGCTGTCATGTTGGAAATGTAAATGGTGGGCTTTACCAATTGGTTGTTTGTCAATTAAACTACTGAAATGTTGTTGCTGGTCAACGATCCAATCGATTTGCGAATTAATAAATTTAATAGCCGCCGAATATGGTGCCCAATAAGGTAATGTTACCCGGATAGATTGTTTGCTAACAACTTTTATTCGAATATGCCGACTACGTCGATTTTTTTGTAATATAACTTCACCAACTAGTGGCAAAGCGACTTTTTTTAATGCCATAAAATATTAACGAATTACGATATTGCGACGGCTTAAATCGACTCTGCCGCCAATCGGTTTGGGAATAAGGTTCACTAGTCCAGGTTTCACCAGGTTAGGGCTAGGATTTTCGGCATTTACTAGATTTAGTTCGCGTAAGTGTTTCAGTAAACTACTAAATTGTGTTTTAAAGACTTGCTTGCCGCTGACGACAATGTAACTTTCGTCGCGTCCAGGATTTTGCATATGAGCTACATAATTATCAAAACTGGTTCGATCTAACTTCATGGTATACTTGTCGTCAATTTTTCGGCGGTCGCGGCCAGCAAGCTTAAACGCATCGCATTTATATCATAAATTACCGATACACCGACCTTCAAAAACTCTTCAGTCATATAATCTACTAAATGGGTAACAATTTCATTTTCCTGTTTATCATATTGGGGTTCGTCAAAAAGTTCGTAACGGATTCTGTCTCCCTGGACATGAACAGCTTGTAATTGCTCGCATAGTTGCCGAGCAAAAAATGTCTTACCCGCGCCCGGGTATCCATACATCATAATTAACAGCGGCTTACTGACAGCAATTTTATTCATTATTATTGGTATATCAGATTTCAACTCCAAATGCAAAATATTTAACCTATTGATTAATGACATATCGCAATAAATCTCGTATCATATACATTGATAGACTTTTCGGATTGTAACGAAAAATCCGCAGAATGATTTATAGTCAGATTAGAAATATTATAGGGGTGTCCGTTAATGGTAAGCGGCGACTCTCCAAAAGTCGTGCTGTCGGTTCAAGTCCGGCCACCCCTGCCAACAATAATTCAGCTTTTTTCAACTTTTATATTTAGCTTGATTTTTTAATTTAGCAAGCAACGTCGTACAAAATAACCAGCTTATGGTTTCTGGTATTATTATAATAATTATCATAAACATAAGAGAGATTGTGTTTGAGGGATTTAACTAATGCTTGCTAAGATTAATAAACTTAAGAACTGGCAAGTAGCTATTATCATTGCGGTGATGGGGTTTGCTGTTTTTTCAACCGGACTAATTAGCCCCTTTCGAGACGATGATATAACCCAGATTACCAGCAGTGTGCCGGTACACTCGATTACTCATATTAAAGTTTTGTTTGAGGGTGGTACTTTTTATGAAGGGAAAGGTCTAGCTCCGCTTTCAGGTGTTTACTATAAACCGTTAATGACAACTGTTTACTCGCTTTTATACACTTTCTTTGGTCCCCGCACTTTAGCCTTCCACCTATTTCAACTGTTGCTATATATAGCTAGTGCAGTTCTTCTTTTTCTGGTATTTAAATACTCCTTCAAGACGGTGTTGGCGCTGCTCCTGGCGCTTATTTTTCTAGTCCATCCACTTAATTCGCAAGTTGTTTTTGCAATTCCAGCCATGCAAGATGTCTTATTCTTTTTCTTTGGCATACTAGCGTTTTGGCTCTTACTTCGTTATAGGTCGGTCCGAGTTCTATTTTTAGTTGCGTTATGCTTATTTTTATCGATGCTGTCTAAGGAAACTGCGGTAGCCTTTATTTTCATTTCGTTTCTTTATTTATTTATTTTTAACCGCGAGCGCTTTTATAAATTCATTTGGATTATGCTAGTTCCAGTTGGATTATACTTAGCGTTAAGAATTAATGCAGTTGGCCTATTAACACATGAGAATTCCGCCCCCATAGACCAACTTGGTTTAGTTGGCCGATTGTTCACGGCGCCTTCAATAATGTTATTTTATATAACTAGAATCGTCTTCCCCTGGAAATTAGCTTCAACTTATTATTGGATTTACCCAACTTTTAGTTTTCGTCACGTATTATTACCGTTGTTAATTGACTTGACGGTAGTCGGCTGTTTCGTTTATATCGGCGGGTTACTTCATAAAAGAGTGTCAAAGGCCAAGTATTATACTTATATATTCTTTTCGGCTTGGACAGCTATGGGGTTGTTATTGCACTTACAGATTATTCCATTAGACACGACGGTGTTTGAACCATATTTCTACTTTTCAATGGCTGGATTACTCGGCATGATCGGGATTATTTTAGGATCGTTTAAAATACGACCAACTTGGATTTTATATATTGCGGTAATATTGATCGGACTATTTGGAATTCGTTCGGCTGTCCGCGGACTAGATTGGGAACATCCGGTTTCGCTTGCCTATAAAGATATCTCGGTTTCGCCAGACGATTATGTTGCTTATAACGATATTGCTATTAATTTTAATAGGCAGCATAACTATGCTGAAGCTGTGAATTATATTCAACATTCTATTAAAATTTTTCCAGCTTATTTTAATTATTTTAACCTTGGCGTATTTGAAAATAACCTCGGCAATCATCAACAAGCATATAACTCTTATATAACGGCTCTAAAATACGGTAATGATGTGGTTATTTATGAAAATCTTAGTGAGCTATCGATAGTTTATGGTAATCGTAGTTTTGATGAATGGTTGTTCACAAAAGCCTTGGGGCAATTTCCCGATAACAGTAAGATATTAACCAATCTAGCAATAATAGAAGACAAATATAATGACAATACTGCCGCCAAACAATATATCCAAGAAGCAGCAAATAATGGGCCGGTGTCTCAAATCCTTTACAATAAAATAATGAACGATCAATCCTTTAATCTTAATTTACAAGATATAAATCAGCACCTTAAAATCCAATAAATGCTTTGTGAGAGATTATAGAGAAGATAAATGTATTAATAACCCTTATTCTTAGTGATAACTTATTGTCGCCCTAAAATCTAATTAAGTATCAAATAATCTAAAATTAAGCTAAAATTATCAAGATGAGAACAATAAATAATAAAGGCATTGATTATCTAAATATGCTGGATAGTTCAATTAGACCGCAAGACGATTTTTTTGGTTATGTTAATAATAAATGGTTGGAGGCGAATCCGATTCCGGATAATGAAACCAGATGGGGCATTTTTATCTCATTGTTCCATCAAACTCTAAATGATTTAAGGGATATCTATAAAACTTTACCTGACCAAAATTTAAAACCTGGATCAATTGAGCAAATTGCAAGTGATTTTTATCAATCCGGTATACACTTTAGTGATTTTAAAGATAAACATATTTCAATTATTAATGATTACTGCGAACAGATTAACGTCATAAAAGACAAAAAAGACTTATGGGGAATGTTGGGTGAATTGCATAACATCGATATTGATGGCGTATGGGGAATTGTCGTTGACGCAGATGACAAAAATAGTTCGCGGCATATTTTTCGTATCCAACAACCCAGCTTAACATTGCCCAATCGGGATTATTATCTAGATCAGAGCGCAACCATGAAACAGGTTCGGGGGCAATATCAAACGCATGTTAAAAAACTTTTCTCATTCTTCCCAATCTTAGCCGACAATGCCAATGATTTTTGGGATATTATTTGGAAATTTGAACACGGCTTAGCCAAAATTTCGCGACCAAGTTCTGATTTAAGAAACGTCAGAAAAAATTATCATAAAACGACTTTTGCTAAGCTTAAACTTAGTTACCCATTAATCAATTGGGATGATTATGCCAAGGGTGTTGGTTGGCAGCCTAGGGGTTACCTTAGCGTTGATCAACCGGAGGTCCTAGCTTATGTTAACCAATTAGTTAATTCTTATACGCTTGAAGAATGGAAAACGTATCTAAAATGGTCTCTTATAATTAATTATTACGGTACGATTGATAAACAATTCGCCCAATTAAGGTTCGATTTTTTTGGTAAAGTCCTTGGTGGCGCCAAAACCATGTTGCCTTTATGGAAACGAGTAATCTCTCGTTTAAATACTTTGATTGGTGAAGATATCGGACAATTGTACGTTAAAAAATATTTTCCGGCGTCATCAAAAAAACAAATTCTTGATATGGTCGAAGACATGCGGCTAACTTACGCAAAACGGCTTAAGTCGCTTGATTGGATGAGCGATCCTAGCAAACAACTAGCTCTAAAGAAACTTGCTAATATCCACGTATTAATTGGCTACCCAGATAAGTGGCGTAGTTTTAAGGAATTGAATATTAGTCGTGAATCATATTTAGGAAATATTTTATCAGCCACTAAATTTCAAAATGCATATTATTTAAATAAGTTAGACCAACCAATATCGCGTGATGAGTGGTTTATGTCGCCTCAAACCATTAATGCCTACAATGACCCAAGTCGTTTAGTGATCTGCTTCCCGGCGGCAATTTTACAACCACCATTCTTTGACCCTAAGGCCAATCTCGCAATTAACTTGGGTGGAATTGGATCTGTTATCTGCCATGAATTAACCCACGCGTTTGACGATGAAGGATGCCAATTTGATGAACAAGGTAATGTTCGTCCGTGGCAAACTAATGCTGAACGCAAAGCCTTCGCAAAAAGAGCCCAAGTAATCATTAAGCAAGCAGATAATTTTGAGGTCCTCCCGGGGCTTAATTTAAATGGTAAATTAGTAATCGGTGAGAGTATCGCTGACTTAGGTGGTCTAGAAATAGCCTACGATACGCTCTGCCAGCAATTAAAATCAAAAGTAAATCAAGCTATGATTAATGGTTTGACAGCCAGCCAATTATTTTATATTAATTATGCGATTACTGAATGCGTCGTAACCAGAGAATCGCGTAGCCGTGAATTAGTATTGAGTAACCCGCATCCTGATGAGAAATTTAGAGTTAACGGAATAATAGCCCATTGTGATGGTTTTTACAGAGCATTCCAATTAAAGCCCGGTGACAAACTTTATTTACCACCCAACCAGCGTGTTAAAATTTGGTAATAAGTAACCGTAACCATAATTCTATTTAGAAAACAAAAAATTAATTTAACTTCTTTAAATTGACTTATTTGTAAGATTTTTTATTTCTTTATGGAAAAATAGTTAGTAGCACCTTATAATCTGTATATAGAGGTTGTGCTTACTAGCTGCAGCCAATATAATTAGTAAGTAAACCTGAGTATACAAAAAAATGAGAATACTGATGTTAGGCTGGGAATTACCACCCTACAATAGCGGTGGACTTGGTATTGCCTGTTATCAATTATGTAAAGCATTGGCCAAAAGAAACGCTGATATTGAGTTTGTATTACCCTACGTTTACAACTACAAAGTCGATTTCATGAAAGTTACGACTTT
>JBEKIY010000055.1:0-4924 GCA_050011495.1 Saccharimonadales bacterium (SeqCode)
CAGCTTAAAAACCGATTTCTTCCAAGACCGAATTTTTGTTTTTACTCCCAAAGGAGATGTGGTTGATTTACCGGCCGAAGCGACGATTCTTGATTTTGCTTTTGCGGTGCACACGGAAATTGGTGAACATGCTGGTGGGGGCAGGATCAATGGTAAATTTATGGCATTAAAAACGCCGTTAAAGAGTGAGCAAATTGTCGAGATCGTTACTAATCCCAAAGCCCGGCCAAGCGATAAATGGCTGGAAATGTGCATAACTAATACGGCCCATAGTAATATCCGTAAATATATTAAAAATCAGCATAAGCCATAAGAGTAATAAAAGTAAAAACCAGCCCGTCGGCTGGTTAATACCTTTAATTGTCTCTATAGCGACAATCTATATTAGATATAGCGCATATGCTTAAGTTTGTCAATTGTTATTTTGTGCGACTATATACTTGCTCCAAATATATAGTCATCTAATTTTGTGGCAACTATTGATTAGTCGACTTGTGGCGTCGAACAGTGTAAAAATAGTGGATTGAACTAGCCAATATAACCGTACCGACAAATAATTCAATAGTATTGCCCGGGCCGGTGTTAGTTAGAGTCGAGGCTGTTGGCGTAGTCGTAGGAGTTGTAGTTGTAGGAGTAGTGGTTGTAGTTGTTGTCGTAGTGGTTGTAGTCGTTGGTGTAGTGGTTGTAGTTGTTGGAGTAGTGGTTGTAGTTGTCGTAGTTGATTGACTAGCAAAAGTAATATTTTGGATAACATCATCATTATTCTCATCACCAAAAGTTACATCGCAAGAATAACCGGCTGCCAATTGTGCTGCTGTTGGCGGGCAAGGGTAGTTAGCGGCATCAGTAGTGGCGCTACCGCCACTAGTATCTTTACCGGTAGCTGGCGGACCGATTGTTCCAGTATGAACTACAAATGAGGTAGCCGGCAATGTCCCGGTTTTGCTGGTTGTGACCAAAGTCGTTAGTGGGTTAGAACAGGATATTGGCACGGCATTACCTTCGGTTACGACAGTTGGCTGACTGGGATCATTATTGCACTCTAGAATTGATCCGATTGAATTATCATGTAATCCACTGCCAGATACAGTAACTTTTTGTCCGTTTGCTAGCCCTGTACTAGGAGTAACAGTAAGACTGGCAGCTGCCCAGATGATTGCGGGGAAAGCAAATACACCGCTAATTAACAAAATTGGTAAAAATCGTGTAACTAATTTTTTTACAAATTTAGATTGAATTCTACGCATTGTTATAATCTCTCCTCAATTAAATTTAATTATGAACCAGGAGCATGATTTTGCAAGCATTAGCAATTTATTTTTAGAATGCCAATAATTAACTTTAATTGTTATCAGCGCTAATATGTGGTTCGCCACGGGCAACTTGAATAGCTTTTTCAATTCTCCCAGCCGAAATAGACCATGCTAATAATTCAACATTAGAAATAAAAGGTTCACGAAATCGTTGATCAATCCCACTTAAAATTAAATCACAATGTTCATCAGTGAATAAAAATTCAGCTGGACCACGGCCATTGAATGTAACTTCATTTTCAGCCATTAATTGCCTAGCCATATTTCGGTCAAATGGATCATCTAGATAACTAAAAGCATGCATAATCGCAGCATTTAATGATGGGATTCTAGAAGAAAAATAAATTCTATCACCAACTTCGTAATGAGTTATTCGTCTCATGGCATAGCATTTTAGCATAAAATTTCTATTGATAACAGATTGGTTGGCATATCGGTGAATAATTAATAACATAGCCTATTGACATAAAGATATATCGTTAACTATACTGGAATAGTAAAATAACGATATATCTTTAAGAAAGGAATTTACATGTACGATCATGAACAATATGGATATCATTCAGCTTTTAAGCACTGGCACGGCGGTCATCGCGCTAAAAGGGGAGATATGAAATCAATTATTCTCCGTTTATTAAAAGAACAACCGATGCACGGTTACGAAATTATTAGTAAACTCGAAGATAAAAGTCATGGTATGTGGCGACCCAGCGCTGGTTCAATCTATCCAAATTTACAGCTACTCGAAGAGCAAGATTTAGTAACCAGTAAAGAAGAAAACGGTAAAAAAATATATGCTTTAACGACAAAAGGCGAAGAATCAGCTAAAGTCGCAGAAGCTGCCCACAAAAACCATCATGCCCCTTGGGAAGAAAATGAAAAATATGGCGAAAGCTACCGGGAAATTAAACATACTATTTTTGACATAATGGGCATATTAAAACAATTAGCCACTCAGGACTCAGATAAGGTTGTCGAGAAAATTAAAACTATCTTAGATGAGACTAAGGACAAATTAGCTAATTTAGTTGACTCGAAAAAAGACGAATAATCTAATACTGCGTTAACGTTGGTGCTAAACTTGGAAGTATGGACGAATACGTCATTGTTAGTTTTTTATCGGTGCCCGAATACACGGATTTTAAACGGTCTAACTGGCCATTACACTTAACCGTAGTTGGTAATTTTTATACCGAACTTAAAAAAGAAGAATTAGTTGATCTTTTAGACAAATCTGTAGCTGGATTGAAAAGCCTAACCGTGCCATCAAAAACCCGGCAAATGTTTGGTTCTAAACATAACTTACCGGTAACCGAACTATATCGAACTGAGGAATTACAGCAGTTTCATACCACCGTTCTGAATACCTTTAACCAGTTTATAAAAACTAAAACCCCGCAGTTTAATAATGACGGTTATCGGCCACACATCACTGAAAAATACGATCATAAATTAACAGTTGGCGATAATTTTCAACTCCAAAACGTATCATTGGTAAAATTAGAAAACGCCAACGCTCTGATTATTAAGACAGTTGAACTAAACTAACGCCGCGATAATATCTTTGGTTTTTCTTACTAAACCGATTCTAGGAAAAATTTTATTTACCGTGTTTTGATGTTCTTCAGCTGACATGGCAGCCATGGCATCTTCAGCAAATATCTGATTATAGCCGTACTCATAAGCAAACCTAGCTGTACTTTCCACGCCGATGTTGGTCGAGATACCGCATAACACCATAGTTGTAATACCGCGGCGCCTGAACTCCAAGTCCAATTCGGTGCCATAAAATGCGCCCCATTGGTGTTTGGTTATTACAAAATCTTCCGGTTTCGGCCCCATTTTAGGAACTATTTCTGCCCAATCTGGGTCGGGTGGAGTGTTTGGGCGCCACATTTTTTCGTCGGCCACTGGTCGCAGGCCATCTTTACCGTCTGGCGACGGTTTGACTCTGACTAAAAATACCGGCATATTTTTTGAACGGAAAGCCTCGGCTAGAGTCGCGGCATTGTCAATAACTTCATCTGACCCGTGTGGTAAGGTAGGCCGGCTGGTAATGCCTTTTTGTAGGTCGATTACCACCAAAGCAGTTTTCGATTTATCAATAGATAGGTTATCCATTTTTTAAAGCTCCTTTTAAATTAAATGTTTAGGCAAATTTTAAGATTGCTTCTAAAGCAATCACCGCTGCGATTAATATCCAAAAGAGAATATCGGCACCATTATTAATTGCCCAGTCAAATGCTTTCCTGGTCGGTTTATTAACCGGTAAATCTTTATAATTTAATCTGAACCAAGCACTGTTGATAGCTAGAACACCACCGTAACAGAATAAACAGTAAATACATATGCTGCCAACATTAAAGATACTTTGCCAAAAATACCAAAACCCAAAACAGACAAAGAAAACTGCAAAAAACTCATAAACCAGCCGTAATTTAGTAGCGATCTGACCACCCATCCAGCCAATTAAGCCGGCTGAAAAAGTGAACATAAAGAAACTCATACACAGCATTGAATTTGGAAATCCGAATACTGAACTTTGATGCGCATTTAAAATGTTGGTACAGTTAAAAGTCGAATTCAAATTACAAGCCAGCACTGCGTGGGCGTTTTTAAGCAGAGTTAGTTTTTCTAGCATCTGTAAAAATGAGGCGATAAAACCGATTGCAGCAGCGATAGTTATTACGCCGAATTGGACTTTTTGACTAATTTTTGGTTTCATTTTTCTCCCCTTTATTACTTATCAATAATTAAATTACGAAAGTTGTCATGAAGTTTCTTGCCGACTTGCAAAATTAATTCTTCGTCAATTGCTGGTGATTCCCAGTTAGTGTTAACGGTCGATTTATTAATTCGCACACCGCCGGCTTCCAACAATCGCCGAGCAGCGCCCTTTGAGTTAGCAAGGCCAGTTTCCACTAAGATATCAACTATATTTTGACCCGCTTTAACATGAGCCGTTTGTAAATTAGTTGTTACCGGGTTATCGCTTTTTGTAGTCAGATCAAGGTATTCCAGACGGGCTTGCTGAGCACTTGATTCATCGTACAAGTCTTTTACAATCGTTTCAGCTAAGAACATTTTGCCGTCTTTTCCGGATAACTCTCCGGAGTCTAGTTTGCGTTTAAGTTCAGTAATTTCTGACATCGGTAATTTGCTGCATAGCTCCAAGGCGTGGGGCGTTATACCGTCTCCCCATAACATAATTTTATGATACATATTTAACGGCGTGTCATTGAGGGTAATCATATTACCTTCAGTTTTGCCGATTTTTTTACCACTAGGGTCGGCTAATAACTGTCCGGCAATGACAAACTTTTGTTTATTTTTATGGCGCTTAATAAAAGATGAACCCACTAACATGTTAAATATCTGATCGGACCCGCCGACTTCAATATCAACATCCATCGCCAGACTATCTTTCCCTTGCATAATCGGGTATAGAAATTCACTAAGTGCAATCGGCTTATTGTCTTTTAAGCGGCGTTGAAACATGTCCCGTTCAATCATTTGTTGAACCGTAACTTCGCTGGCCAAGTCTAATACATCAGCAAAATCCATTTTGCTAAGCCACTGACTATTGAAAAGGACTTCGGCCGGATTATTCG
>JBEKIY010000056.1:0-4922 GCA_050011495.1 Saccharimonadales bacterium (SeqCode)
TTCAATGCACTTATTATGGATATCAGGGTTACGTGAAATTAAATAGTGGTGTGTAGATACGAAAACAAATCTCAGCCGGCCCGACTTAATGGTCTCTGCGGCCCCCAACAGGGCATCGTATTCAGCCCCCTGAACATCCATGTGTAGTACTTCAAGCCGTTCAATCTTATATTCTTTGACCAATGAATCAACTGAACGGATCGGGACTCGGACCTTGTCGGCCACGTGTTCAGCATCGAATGAAATAACCTTGCCGTCATCTTGCCCGGCAGCAGCATTAATAAATTTAACTCCTTCGTTATAACCATTTAAAGCGAAATTGATTTGGCCAATTTCAGTGTTCCTAGGATCTGGCTCGCAGCAAATATTGAATCCCCCCTTGACCGCTTTATGAAACCATAATGAATAGTAGGCCCAGTAGGACCCTAGCTCGATCATCGTGGTGTTGGGTTGGAATAGCTTTGCCAGTTCATAAAAAACTTTTTCTTCCTGCGGCTCATGGTGCCCTTGAAGTTTCTTAATCAATTCTGTTACCCAGGGGCCATAATAGCCATCAACTACGACTTTAATTCCGTTATGCATTATCTGGTATGTTTGTCCTACCTTGTTCTTAAGCACTTTGCCGGCAGCAGAGACTTTGGGGATGTAGTTGCAGTCCTTGCAGCTGGCTGTAATCTCGATGCGCCGTGCTTTGCTAACCTCTCTTCCCTTAATCCCGGCCAGGTAGTCTATGGCATTGAAAGGCAACTGTGAGATTTCTTCGCTTGGTTGAATAGTATCAACTGCATCTTTCATAGTTATGCGCCTTCTACTTTGATTTCCACTTTCGGCTCCACCACGTGGCCTGTCGTAGTGTTCTTTAGCACATCAAAACCCAAGGCATCTTCAATCCAGTCATGCGTTAAGCCCAGGCTCGGTGTATTGATGCCAAGTGAAATAGTATATTCACCGTCAGCGAAAATATTCGGTATAAGCCATTGAATGCTGATCTGCTTCTTATTTTTTACATAATCCTGCAGATTTACGCCTTCAAGATAAGTGTTGGTGCCAACTATTCGTTGAGCATTGCCGAGTATCGAAAAGCCACAGACTACATTATTGAGTGACCCCTCAAAGTCAATAGTTGTTTTTATAATTATTGTTTCATCTGTCTGTTTAAGCTCGAAGTTTGAAAAATGGGCTTTTTGATCACCCCAGCGCTTATGCTCCTCAGTTTGGTCGTCTTTTTTAGCTTTGGCTTCGTCCGAAAACAACTGCCGATATTTGTTGGCCGCCTCCCGTGCCGTCCCACTAAAAATTATTCTTGATTTATCAATCATTACCGCCCTGTCACAGAATTGTTCTATCGATTCCATATCATGGCTAACAAATACGACGGTTTTCTTGTTTCGCTTAAGGGTATAGAAATATTTGAGACTTTTTTGCTGGAAAGCGGTATCACCGACCGCCAGCACTTCATCCACCAGAAGGATGTCTGCTTCGGCCTTTATGGCCATTGAAAATGCTAAACGCACCTGCATGCCAGATGAATAGTTTTTAAGTTTTTGATCCATGAATCGTTCTAGCTCAGCAAAACTAACAATGTCATCATACATGGCAGCTACTTCTTTCTTGGAGAATCCCAAGACAGCACCGTTTAAATAAATATTATCTCGCCCCGAAAGCTCAGGATTAAAACCCACTCCCAGTTCTATAAATGGCACGAGTTTACCCTTAGTAGTAATCTGGCCCTTAGTTGGTTGATAAATATTGGCTAGAATTTTAAGTAAAGTACTTTTCCCGCTCCCATTTCTACCAACTATGCCGAAAAATTCACCTTTCTTGATCTCTAAGGAGATATCTTTTAGGGCGTGCTGAATTTCCTTTTTCTTGGTAGCTTTACTAAACATACTAGTGAACACGCCTTTAACGCTACCGGTTCTTTCATGAGGCAGAATAAAGTTTTTATAAACATTCTCGGCTTTTATAACTACTTCTTCTTCGTTCTCCATATTAGACCTCCTCTGCGAAAGCTTTAGAGCGGCGCCGGAAATAAGTGCTGGTAATAGCGGCAGCAACTACAGTAATGCCAATTGGTATGGCCCAGATCCAACGATCGCCACCATAAACCGTAGATATGGTCTCTGTAGAATGGGTAATAAGCACGTAGCGCGAATCTTGAATAATTTGAGCAAAGGGATTTAGGATCAATATTTTAGCGAAAGCGTGAGGGATCCTGGTGAGAGGATAAAGAATTGGGGTTGCGTAAAAAGCCGCCTGGATTATGACTTCCCAGATATATGACACATCACGATATTTAACAAAAGCGGTGCTTAAGAAGAAAGCCACCGCCAGGGCCATGACAATAAGCTCTATGATAAGCGGTATCAAAATTAATGCATGCCAAGTAACAGGAACGTGTCCGGCTATCATAAAAATTACAATAACCACAGAGGTAAGCGATAGATTAATTAACGCCCCCATTAGTACCGCTAATATAATTACGTATTTAGGAAAGTTTATTTTGCGTATTAGATCGCTTTTGCCAACAATAGAAGTAACGCTCCCCATTGTTACTTCAATAAAGAAGTTCCAAAACAACAGACCAAGCAATAAGTAAACTGGGTAATGTGGTACACCATTGCCAACTTTTAGGAATTTGGTAAATACGAAGTACAATATTAGAAAAAGCAACAGTGGCCTGAGCAGCGACCAAACATAACCCAGTATTGAGTTTTGATACCTTATTTTAAAATCTGTACGAACGAGTTCTCTCAGTAAAATCACTGAATAGCGATAGCGTTGCTTAAGTTTATGCATTTACTATTATTTTATAGTTTATTAATATCTTCGGCAATGGCGTGAAGTACGCAACTAAATCGTTATTCATAACAGCTAGCAATATCAAGTCGGTTTACCCGCCTCATTACCTTGACCACAGTGCATCAGGTTTTAATATTAAAGTATAATACGGGAAGTGTTGAATAAATCCCACCGCACCAAAGCCAAGCGCCCGTTAAGAATAGGTTTTGACGCAAACCCACTTATTGCCAAACAAAAAACTGGCGTAAGTTACTATACCCAGGGTTTGATTAATGCTTTGGCTACTTATTTCCCTGAAGAGATAGAGCTTGTAGGATACTATAGCGACTTCTTGGGACACCGTTCCCAACCAGCCCCAGATGCCAAAAACATACACTACAGGAGCAGTTTATTGCTGCCGAGCCAATTATTAAATTTTTTAAGACGTCATGGTTTCCCAGTTCCTTGTGAAGTATTACTAAAAGAGCGTACAGATTTTCATCTGTTTACAAATTTTACCGATTGGCCAAGTATTCATAAAACGCCCAGCGCAGTAGTTATTTACGACCTATACTATCTGGAACGTCCCGATTATGTTAGCCGGCGCAACCAACAAGACCTATTAAAATTAGTGCCAATAGCCCTGGACCGCTCTTCATTCATAATAACGATTTCGGAAGCGACTAAAAATGCGCTGTATTCCGCCTATCCGAAAATAAATAAACCTTTGTTAGTTGAGCATATTGCTCCAGATAAACCATTAATTGTTAGCTCTGAGATTTGCGAACAGACACTTCGAAATTTTGGGATTAACAAACCCTACATTCTATTTGTGGGTACGCTTGAGCCTAGAAAAAATATAAACGGATTACTGGGGGCTTACTCGCGCCTATCTAAAGATCTTCAAAACCAATTTTCTCTAATACTAGTGGGTGGCAAGGGCTGGAACTATGAGCCAATTTTAGATCAGATTACCAAAATGAAAGGCGAGGGATTAGATATTATATCAACTGGATATGTGAGCGATGAACAAAAAGCTGCCCTATACCAAAGAGCAACCATGTTGGCGCTGCTTTCAGGTAACGAGGGATTTGGCATGCCATTACTTGAAGCTATGTCTTATAAAATACCGATTTTGGTAAGTGATATACCGGTCTTCCATGAAGTGGCTAAAAATTCAGTATTATACTGCAATCAATTAGACGAAAATGATGTAGCCAAATGTCTGACAAAATTACTTACCAACACCGAATTACGCCAAGAGTTAGCAAAAAATGGCCTAAGACGCTTAGAGGATTTTTCTTGGGAAGACGTAGCCAAACATATATTTAGAGAGATTAAAAGTTGCATAGGGCACGATGCTGGCAATAAATTGTAGCAGTAATAAGAACTACTGGTCGACAGCATCAACATTTACTGTCGCATCGGCAGAAACTTGTTCATGCTTTATATCAAGCCAGGTTTGACCTAGCTCAGTTAGTTGGAGGACCTCACCATTCTTGCCGTCTAAATTAATCACCACTCTTTGGTCTACAACTACTACTAAAATGCCCAATATCCGGTCTCTAGATGCTTTGATAGACCCCTGTTCGGTAAACGCATCTATCGGGAGTTCTTTGTTCGGAGAATTACTTATATCGGCAGCGACACTCCGCCCCAGTTTATCTAGATCCTCTCTCTGCTCTGGAGTTAAGTTTATAAAAAATGTTCCAAAATTCTCTTCTGTTTTGCTCATGACCATAATTTTCTATGTTTATTACTATTAATGCAAATGGTTATGCTTATAAAATTATATTAATAATGGCGATAGTATATGTTTCACTTAGATGTATTAAGAATCGTTATTAGCGGTTGTCGGAAAGTTGAGAAAATTGTGCGTTATACTACAAGTTATGAAAATATTAATTGACGCACGAGAGATAAGTAGCTCGACTGGTCGATATATTGAACGATTAATATTCTATTTGCAACGCATTGACAATGATAATGACTATATTATTTTGTTAAAACCTAACGATTTTGATAGTTGGTCGCAAACAAATCCCCGCTTTATTAAAACTAAATGTTCCTACAAAGAATTCACCTTTGGCGAACAATTAGGTCTATTTTGGCAAATACATAAACTAAAACCAGATTTAGTG
>JBEKIY010000057.1:0-4856 GCA_050011495.1 Saccharimonadales bacterium (SeqCode)
GTATAAGACCGATCTAACTTCACGCCCCCAAATTATTGCTCTTAATAAAACTGAAAATATGAATAAGCCGGCGATTAATAAATTAGTTGAAATTATTAAAACGGTTTGCCCGCCAAGAACTCCAATCATTGCTATATCAGCTCAAGCCAAACAAGGACTGGAACCCTTACTTCACCAAGTAAATGAAGTTGAAAACCGCGAAAAAATTAGCCGGGCAGCCAATGAAGATAAAATACAGAACGAACTACCTGTCTGGCGGTTGTCGGCTGATACAAATAATTGGTCAGTTGAACGGCAAGACGATGGTTTTAGAATAAACGGTAATAAAATTGAACGATTTGCGGCTCGGACTGATTCGGATAATCCAGCAAGTCTTAATCGATTAAGAGATATTATGAATAAAATGGGTATTTTACATGAATTAACTCGTCAAGGGATTAAATCTGGCCAACCTATATTTATAGGTGACATTATTATTAGGTACTAACTGTTTAGTTAAGGAATTTTGTGAAACTAAGCTTTTTCTTTTACGATCTGGAAACAAGCGGCTTAAACCCCAAAGAGGATCGGGTGATGCAATTTGCTGGCCAGCGAACAGATGAAAACCTTAAAAATATCGGGGACCCATTTAATTTTCTTATTAAATTTACAGAAGATATTTTACCGGATCCACAGGCTATTTTAGTTACCGGTATTACACCGCAACAAACTATCAAGGAAGGGCTTACTGAATCAGCTTTTCTAGCTATTTTCCACGATCAAATTGCTACTCCTGGGACAGTTTTTATTGGTTATAACAATATATCGTTTGATGATGAGTTTATGCGTTATATGAATTACCGTAACTTTTATGATCCATATGAATGGCAATGGCAAGACCAAAGAGGGCGCTGGGATTTGTTAAATGTGGTAAGGATGATGCGAGCATTACGTCCTGATGGTATAAAATGGCCGAAAGATATTAGGGGCAATTCTGTTAATACCCTAAAAGAATTAGCTGTTGCTAATCAACTAGATCATATTAAAGCCCACGATGCCTTAAGCGATGTAACAGCCTGTATCGATTTAGCTCGTCTTGTTCAAAAAACTCAACCAAAATTATTTAATTATTTATTCAATATTCGAAATAAACGAGATATTGCCGAGCTGGTTACTAGTGATGAGCCATTTGTATACGTGGGTTCGTACCAAAATGAATTTGAAAAAACCTCAATCTATAGCTACTTATTTGAATCAATCAGCACCCAGGAAGCTGTGTTGTTTGATCTTCGTTATGATCCGCTAGAGTTTATAAATTTAAATGCCGAAGAATTAGCGGAGCTATGGCAAGACACCCAAAGTATTAATCCTTTAAAAATCATTAAATATAATCGTTGCCCAGCGGTAGCACCATTAAATGTACTTGATGATGTAAGCCGGGTTAGGTTAAAACTTGAACCTGAACAACTTAATGAGCATTTAATACAACTTAAAAAAAATCTCACAACCTGGCTACCTACCATTCATCGGGCAATGGAATTATTTGATAAAGCAAAACGTAAGCATTACCGAAGTATTGCTTCAAATGTTGATGCACAACTATATGATAAATTTTTAGATGAAGCCGACAGAGCAGCCTTAATCGAAACCAGAAGAACGCCACCGGCTGAACTTTCAATTGCTAAATTTCAATATACTGATCAACGTTTACGAAGACTTTTACCATTATACAAAGCTCGTAACTACCCAGAAATTTTAACATTGAACGAAAAAAAACGTTGGCACAATTATTGCCAACGACGCTTATTACAAGGTGGCGATAAAAGCCGTTATGCATTATTTGTTATACGTATGCAGTCTCTAGTCGAAACGAATAAATTAAATACTAAAGACCAAAAAATATTAATGGAACTAGAAGCCTGGGCACATCAACTTATACCGAATAACGATCACTAAACAGTAATGCCAGCGCAATTAAGTTTATATGATGACGAACAATAAACCGGGTAGTGAAGGGTTGGATTAACGGCAACAACATCATTAATAGGCCCAACATACTAGCCAGTATTAACCAAACAGTAAAGTTTATTTGAACGTGGGTGCCAGGAATTAACCCTAGAATGATAAAATTTTGAAACATTTATAGCCCGCCTTTGAGGCAATTATACATAACTATGCATTAAATACAAATATGTATTTTAAAATGCTTATGTTATCTGTTAAATTATCGATCTGAATAATTTTAAAAACCTTAATTTTAAATAAACTTAGACCTTAGACTCTGTTAATTTTTAGTTGTTTGAGTTATAATAGGCCGACTTATGGCTGAGTTTATCGTTGTTAAAGGTGCCCGCGAGCACAATTTAAAGAATATTGATGTCTCGATTCCCCGCAATAAATTTGTGGTAATAACTGGTTTGTCCGGTTCCGGTAAGTCCAGTCTGGCCTTTGACACAATTTACGCAGAAGGCCAAAGACGTTACGTCGAATCACTCAGTGCTTATGCTAGACAATTTTTGGGTTTAATGGAAAAACCTGACGTTGATCAAATAGATGGTTTGAGCCCAGCTATTAGTATTGATCAAAAATCAAGCAGTCGTAACCCCAGAAGTACAGTTGCTACTGTGACAGAAATCTATGATTACTTGCGTTTGCTATTTGCCAGAATTGGCACGCCACACTGTCCAGTTTGCAATAAACCTGTTACTCGCCAAACGACCGAGAATATTATTGAACAAGTAACAGCACTACCTCAAGATGCTAGATTATTAGTTTTAGCACCAGTAGTAATTGATAAAAAAGGGGTATTTGAGCATATTCCTGAGCAATATCTTAGGGTTGGTTTCGCGCGGGCTCGAATTGACGGAATAATTTATGCGCTTGATGAATTCCCGGAGCTTGACAGAAATGTCCGTCATACAATTGAAATTGTTGTTGATCGGGTTATTAACAATCAGGAAAGTCGAAATCGATTAGTCCAATCCATTGAACAATCACTTGAAATAGCCGATAAGCGACTGACTATTTTAAATGATGATAGTAACCAGTTGTTTAATTACTCATTAATGTATGCTTGCGTCGATCACCCCGAAGTTTCAATACCAGAACTAGAACCGAGAACATTTAGTTTTAACGCTCCCCATGGTGCATGTCCAGTATGTACTGGACTTGGCTCACGACTTGAAGTTGACCCGGAATTAGTTATGCCTAATGGTAGATTAACTATAGCTGAAGGTGCTATCCGACCGTTTAATCGTTTTAATGTTGAGGCTTGGTATATGAAGAAAATGCAAGCAGTAGCTGATAAATATGGTTTTAGTCTGCACGTACCGACAGCCGAGCTGTCACCAGAAAACGTTAATCGGTTAATGTACGGTACTGGCCAAGATACTTATCGGATAAGTTTAGGCGGAGGACGAAGTTTTGAAACAACTTATGAAGGGGTAATACCGAATCTTGAACGACGACACCATGAAACAGATAGTGATTTTATACGTCGTGATATTGAACGGTTTATGCACGAAAAACTATGTTATGCCTGTAAAGGAATGCGCCTTAAACCAGAAGTTCTGGCAATAACAGTTGCCGACCAATCAATTATGGATATATGCAAATTATCGGTTGATGAGACAATTAACTTTTTTAACCAATTAATATTAGATGATATACAAACCCGAATTGCCACTCAAGTATTAAAAGAAATACGGGCACGTCTGCAATTTTTAAAAGACGTCGGTCTTCATTATTTGACGTTACTTCGTGGAGCAAATTCACTATCAGGTGGCGAAGCCCAACGAATTAGACTAGCAACTCAAATTGGCTCGGGTTTGATGGGTGTTTTATATGTCCTTGACGAACCAAGCATTGGACTTCATCAGCGCGATAATGCTCGTCTAATCGCAACACTAAAGCATCTAAGAGATTTGGGCAACACCATAATTGTGGTTGAACACGACGAGGAAACTATCCGAAGCGCAGATTATTTATTGGATATTGGTCCAGCGGCTGGTCAACACGGTGGGGAAATTGTTGCCAGTGGAACACCAGCAGAAGTAATGAAAAATAACGACAGCATAACTGGCCAGTATTTATCCCACAATCTTACTATTGCAATACCAAAAAAACGTCGACCAGGTAATGGTAAAGCGTTAATTATTCGTGGTGCAAGAGAAAATAACCTGAAAAATATTGATGTTACCATACCGCTTGGCAAGATGGTTGTTGTCAGTGGCGTATCAGGATCCGGTAAGTCAAGTTTAGTCAATAATATCTTAGCGAAGGAATTATTAGCTCGATTACATCGCGCCAATACCGTTTCTGGCCGTCATGATGACATCGAGGGCATAAAAGAATTAGATAAAGCCATCATAATTGATCAATCACCTATCGGCCGTACGCCACGCTCTAATCCCGCAACCTATACAGGATTATTCACACCAATCAGGGAACTATTCGCTAGCGTCCCGGAATCACGATTAAGAGGTTACGCTCCTGGTAGGTTTAGTTTTAATGTTAAAGGCGGACGTTGCGAAAATTGCGCCGGAGATGGCATTATCCAAATTGAAATGCACTTTTTACCAAATGTGTATATAACTTGTGAAGTTTGTCACGGTAAACGCTATAACCACGAGGCGCTAGAAGTTCATTATAAAGGTAAAAATATCAGTGACATCTTAGAAATGTCTTGCGAGAATGCTTTGGTATTCTTTGAGAATATACCTTCGATAACCCGTAAACTACAAACTTTAGTTGATGTTGGTCTTGGCTATATTGCACTTGGCCAACCAGCTACTCAATTAAGTGGTGGCGAAGCCCAACGTATAAAACTGGCTAGTGAATTAAGCCGTCGTCCAACAGGGCGAACACTTTATATTCTT
>JBEKIY010000058.1:0-4797 GCA_050011495.1 Saccharimonadales bacterium (SeqCode)
AGTGCCGCTATGCACTTTTAACTTTGGCATTATTACTCCTTATAAGAAAACTTAATTGTTTGCCCATAAGTTGAGGCTGTTGGTCAACGACAATCTCGTCCCCGTAGTCCGCAATTACGCGATCAGCTAACTTATATCCCAATTCTTTATGGGCAAGTTCTCGTCCTCTATAGAATATAGTTATTTTAACCTTATGTCCACTTTCTAGCAAATCAGAAACTTTTTTAAGTTTGACGCCTAAATCGTGGTCACTAATTTTTAAACCAAACCTCATTTGCTTTATGGTCTGAAACTTAGTATTGCGTTTGTTCTTTTGAACCTGCTTAATACGTTGATAGTTGTACTTGCCCCAATCAATAATTTTCGCTACTGGTGGATCTGCATCAGGCGAAATCTCTACTAAATCTAACTCATATTCACGAGCCAAATTTAACGCTTCTTGGCGAGAAAATATTCCCAACTGTTTCCCATTCTCATCAATGACTCTAAGTTGCGTAGCCCGAATGGATTCATTCAGACGGGTATATTTGCTGCTAATACTAAGTCTCCTAACGATCTTTTAAAGATTGATAATTATTTTAACAGTTTACATAATAGTGATCAAGTAGGGTAATAATAAAGACCCACCTATTGTTTAAGTGGGTCTTTATTATTTTGAAGTTTTGGTTTGAATTTGATTTTTGCGGTGTCTTGATTTTTATGGAACAACGGCTTGCGAGAAGCCGTTGTTGTGTTTATCTTTTTGTTTTTGAGCACTTTTTTTATTCAAGTGCTATGCATATCTTAGTAGATTGAGTTTTCTAGTGTCAAGAGAGATTAATGGTTAATTTACACAAAGCTGTGCATAACTATAACCGCAATGTAGTTAAAACGGTTAAATATTGAAAATTATGTATGCTTAATGCTTATGTATAAATTACGGTTCATATAAAAATTTATGATCGATAATGCCGTTCAATATTTAATAGTTTTTATGTATATGTTTATGTTAACTTTCTAAACAAACATGTAGATTAATGCTAAAAAAGGTATGCTTAATTAACCAAAGAATTTAGAATATAGCGACAAATAATATAAGTTTTTAAATTTAACCGCACCATTAAATATATAAATCGATAACAGCAGACTAATACACCTTTTAGTTCTATAAAAAAATTACTTTTATTATGATTAGTATAATTATATGGTTCGATGAAATGGCTAATTATAGCATTAAAATTTAATAATTAATCTAAACATTCAGTGATTCTAATTTATAAAAAATATTCGTTTTAATCATTAAATTATAAACCGATCAATTGTGCCTAAATTGATTCAAATATTAATTTACCACAACCTGCTCGCTAAATAATGTAGATATATATACAATACTGATTTTAATATATTTAAGGAGATAAAAGTTTTAATAACAACATAAATTATTGACTTTTCGGGATTAATGCTAATACAATAATAAGCGTAAGTACAAAAACACAAAAACTTACAATTCACTTTTTTATCGCCCTTTCTACCCAATGGGTAGTAAGAGCGGTCAGTAATGCTTAGGGCGGTAAGTGCTTATTATTTATAAATACAAGAGCAGTTTTACCGTCCAAGCACTAAGAAGCACTGCATACAATTTTAATGGCAGTGCTTATTTATATTTAAACGTATAATAAATATTTAGGTATTTCATGAAAACTTCTCGCATGATATTAATCGACTTTGGTTTTTATATATTGGGAGTATTGTTACTTATTTCAACTAACTCCCAACATATCCCATTAATTATTCTGGTACTCCCGTTTGTTATATTTTTTATAGCTTTTACGCTGTCGATACTATTAATAATGAAATACCTGGATAATGGAAAAACGTTTGTTATATCTCAAAAAAGGATACTTAGTGCTGGATTAATTGCCAGTCTACCGATCATTGCATTAGTTCTAACTTCTATTGGACAGTTTTCATTGCGCAGTTTTATCACACTACTGATACTCTTTGGTATCGCCAGTTTCTATATCAATCGCTTATCTTAATAATAAGTTAATAGATTATTTTGCAACATTCAATTACTAGTTCCTTGCTATAATAAACGGTATGAATCCATCTTCTCTCAATGAGATGCCAAATTTAAATTTGCCGTCGCCTGATATTGATAAAAATCAAACCGAACAGGTCTTTTCAACCCCCAACATCAATCAAGAATCTATCGAGCAACTACCAAGATCTCAGAATAATATGAGCCCAATCCGAGGCACTGCAGTTCCGCCTTTGGTGGCGCCAACGGCTAAAAACGACCCAGCGCCAGCCTCATTTGTAAATCAACCAATTAGCAACAATATTATCTTTCAGCAACTTTTGACTGGTTATCCGGCCGTGGCGCATGATGGTAATCGGATTGAAGAGGGTTGGATAGTTAAGATGAAACAGGTAATTAACGCCACCAAAGATGATCCATATTTACAGGCAAAGGCTATTGCGTTATCAAAAGCTGATTATATAAAGAAACGATATAACAAGGATATCAAACTCGATAACGGGTAACGACCATGCAGACACTTATTATAATCGTGGGTATTGCTATTGCGCTTGCTGGTGGCGCCATAATATTTATTTTCTTAAAGTATCGAAATTTGTATAGGGAAGAGAAGAATTATGAACGTGGCCTTAAAATGGTGTCGTTACTTATTCATTTACCACCTGCTAGCGAAGATATTGAAATAGCCGGACGAGACGTTAGGGACGTGGTTGAAGAAAACATTTCAAAAGCCCAGGTCATCTATGACATCCTAGAAAGCACCTACCGAAAAGGTTTATCGTCCAAAATATACAGCCAACGACACTTTGGCTTTGAAATAGTTGGCTATCAAGGGTTGGTCTACTTTTATGCTGTCGTACCCGTAGGTTTGATAGACGTAATGAGACAAGCTTTAGTTAGTGCCTACCCGTCAGTCCAGATAAACGAAGCCCCGGAACATAATATTTTCAACCCAGCCGGCAAAATATCAGGGACTTTTGGCGGTGAATTAACCCTTAAAGAATCTTATGTGCATCCAATTGCAACCTATCAGGATTTAAAAAGAGACGCCCTGCAGAGTATCTTAAATGCCTTATCGGTACTGGATGATAAAGAAGATGGCGCTGCAATTCAAATACTTCTTCGTCCAGCAAATCCAGCGTGGCGTCACGTATCAACTAATATTACTAGTCAGAAACGCAAAGGTAATGACAAACGTAACTTCGGCGCAGAAAGTTTTCTTGATTTTTTAAGACAATTTTTGACAGCGTTTGTTAAAGCCCCAGAAGCCAAATCAAAAAATCAAGATAACCACAAAGAATTATCCAGTTTAGATCAAGCTAATTTAGACGCGATTGATGATAAAACTCGTTATCCTGGATATGAAGTAAATATCCGAATCATTGCCTCATCAAATGTCTCACAGCACGCTCAAACCATCCTGGGTAATATTGTCGCAGCTTTCGCTTTATTTAATGCCCCGAACCGAAACGGATTTAAATATACGCCAGCCGAAGATATGAGATCATTTATCACGGCATATATAATGCGGTTCTTCCCACAGAGCTCTAATTCTAAGAAGACGTTATTAAATGGTGTCGAGTTAGCGACTATTTTTCATTTTCCAGATCAAAGGAACATTCCTACGTCGCAACTTGAACGCCAAGGATCGAAGCAGATTGACGCGCCGCGCAATATACCAGATAAAGGATTATTACTTGGCTACAACGTGTTTAGAAGCGTTAAGAAGCCAATTAGAATCGCCTTGTCCGATCGCCAACAGCACCTGTATGTGGTTGGTCAAACTGGCACCGGTAAATCAACTTTTCTTGAAAACCTAGCTCTTCAGGACATGTTAAGCGGTAATGGTTTTGCATTTGTCGATCCGCACGGTGATATCGCTGAAAAATTATTAGCTATGGTACCAAGAGAACGGACAGAAGATGTTATTTATTTTTGCCCAGCCGACATGGATTATCCAATGGGGCTTAATTTATTTGAATTCCGTACACCAGATCAAAAAGATTTCTTGATTCAAGAAACATTAAACATGTTATATAAACTCTATGACCCCCAACATCAAGGTATTATGGGGCCACGATATGAACATTTATTTCGCAATGCCGCCTTAACAGTTATGGCCGATCCAGCCGGCGGTACGTTTATAGATATTCCGAAACTTTTTCGAGACCCTAAATTCGTACAGCAGAAATTACAATACGTAACCGACCAGAATGTAATAGAGTTCTGGCAGAAAGAAATGCCCCAGTCACAACGTTCCAATGAATTTGGTGATGTGGTTAGCTGGTTTGTTAGTAAGTTTGGGGCATTCTTGTCTAATGAAATGATGCGCCGAATTATTGGTCAACCGAAAAGTGCATTTGATTTCAGACAAGTAATGGATGATAAAAAAATCTTACTAGTGAATCTTAGTAAAGGGAGAAGCGGAGAACTTAACTCTAAACTTCTAGGCATAGTGTTTGTCATGAAATTCCAAGCCGCAGCAATGAGTCGCGCTAACATACCAGAAAACGAGAGGGTTGATTTTTCACTTTATGTAGATGAGTTTCAAAATTTTTCAACCGAATCTTTTGCCGTTATCATGTCCGAAGCTCGCAAGTATCATCTTAACCTAATCGTCGCTAACCAGTTTACAACACAATTAACCGAAGAAATTCGTGATTCAGTTTTCGGGAATATGGGTACAATTGTTTCTTTCCGTGTTGGCCAGAATGACGTCGAGATATTATCAAAATATTTCCAACCACAATTTAGCGGTGAAGATATTTTAAGGTTAC
>JBEKIY010000059.1:0-4648 GCA_050011495.1 Saccharimonadales bacterium (SeqCode)
ATAATTAATTTGGCCATAATTTGGGTTATCGAAATTTACTCCCCCCACCAATGCTACCATCTGACCAGTATGAACATCCTCGGCTGCCAAAGCTTCTTCGTCGCCATGGTCATGTTCGACATTTGGTAAATTCTTTATGACAAGTTGATTTGCTAGATTCTGAAGCTGAACGTTCATGGTGGTAATGACCTTCCAACCACCTCGATTTACGGTTGTCGCCCCAAATTTATTTTCTAGCCATTGTTTAGCCGACAATACAAAATATGGATCTTGAATACCAGCATATTTATTTTCGAGTGGTTGCACCTCGGCCATTATATTAACTGCCTTGGCGGCAGTGGCTTGAGCTTCAGTGATATAGCCTTGGTTGACCATTAGATCTAAAATGTATTGCTGTCTAGCAATTAGCCCCTGTTCATCAAATAAATCCTCACTCGCTGCCGAATTATACTCGGGACTACTGTAGGGTGAATAAACGCCCGGTGCTTGTGGAATAGCCGCCAGAAAAGCCGATTGAGCCAAACTAAGTTGACTCGCACTAACATTAAAATAATCACTCGCCGCCGCTTGAACCCCATAATCGACGCCGCCGTATGGCGCGACATTTAAATATCCAGTTAAAATATCACTTTTAGAGTATTGTCTTGATAAGTCTACTGCTAAAATTATCTCTTTAATTTTAGTAGCTAAACCTCGGTTACCATTCCAATTTTCATTAAGTTTAACAACTTGTTCGGTGATTGTTGAAGCTCCTTGTAAGCTACCATGACTACCAAGAATGTCATGTAAACCAGCCCTAATAATACCGGTTACACTAAAACCACCTTCATGATAAAAATTCTTATCTTCTATAGCAACTGTTGCATCTTTCATATATGGCGCAATTTGATTGCCGCTAACCGCTACTCGTTTAACAGCGTTATAGTCTTGCCAAAGGACTACTGTTCCAGTTCTATCGTAATAAGTAATACTACCACCCAGTTGACTACCAGAGATATTTGTTAATTGCGGTAAATCCTTTCGGAAATAAGCGAAAAGGCCAACCAATACGATGAATATGACCACAATCCCAATACCCAATATCTTGAGCCCCATGATAAAACCATCTCGGCTAAACCAATAAGCTGCCAGATGTTTTGGTTGTAATCTATATATTGCGCGTTTAATGCGGGATTTTGGAAGCGTAGCTAAACGTCGTGCTCGTCGTACGTAACGACTTTCTTTTCGGGCTCGCATCCGATCAGTTAGAGAGCGATTAATTTTTAGCGTAGCGCCACTTCGGGTTTTTATAGTATTAGCTGATTTGCGACTACGTCTCCCACCGCGTTGATTAGAATCACTCATTATATTTTTAGTCTCTCCATTTTGTCTCAGCCCAGTCTAATACCGGTTATTATAACAAACAATAATTCAAATCGCGACGATTAACTGTGTGTAAAATTGCATTATTTTAGATTATTTACAGGCCATATTAAGGTTGCGTATCATTAAAACTTACAAATTCGGATTATACTAACTTAAGCTATGAGATTGACAAATTTAGTAGACGAGATAGATGGAATAGGACCCGAATTAGTAAAACGATTTTCTAATTTAGGTGTTAAGACCATAGCCGACTTAGTTAATTTTTTCCCGAGACGTTATGAAGACTATTCAAATATCACAACGATTGAACATATCAAACCAGGGCTAGTCACCATTCAAGCTCAAATCAAGCAGGCCAAAGGCCATTATGTCCGCCGCGGCCTACATATTACCGAAGCAGTTGCCAGTGATTCAAGTGGTAGCGTTCGTATCATTTGGTTTAATCAACCGTATCGAGCGGCGACATTAAGAAAAAATACTGAATATTTTATTTCTGGAGATTTTGAATTAAGCCATCAGCGATTAAGTATTATTAATCCTAGCGTTGAGTTAGTTAGTATTTTCCCGTTAAATACAGCTCGCATTGTGCCAATTTACAAAGAAACCAAAGGTTTAAGGTCGTATCAAATTCGTCGATGTATAGGGAGGGTTATTAAGCTAATAGAAAAATTGCCTGAAACCCTACCGCTATGGTTAGTAAAAGAAGAACACCTCGTTTCTCGATCTTATGCCTATAACATGATGCACTTCCCAACCAGCTCAAGCGAGCTATCTTCGGCGCAGCGTCGACTGGGCTTCGAAGAAGTATTTGAATTGAGCTTAGCCAGTCTATTAAACAAGCTGGAAGTAAGATCAGAGTCATCATTATCTATTCTATTTGACGTTAAAACAGCCCGGGAGTTTGTTAAACATTTACCATTTAAATTAACTGACGACCAGAGAGCAGTTATATGGCGAATATATCAAGACATTGGGCAGAAATATCCAATGAACCGTTTAGTTGAAGGTGACGTTGGATCTGGTAAAACCGTTGTGGCTGTAATGGGGGCTTTAATGGTGCTGCAACAAGGTTACCAAGTTGCTTTTATGGCTCCAACCGAATTGCTTGCTTTGCAACATGCTGAAACGATCTATCAAATGCTTCGACCCCTGCATCAAGAAAATTTACTAACAGTTCTAGTTGGGAGTATGAACGCCGACAAGAAAGCTATAGCCCGACAAGCAATAGCTACTGGCCAGGCTCAATTCATTATTGGCACACAAGCTTTAATTCAAGAAAAAATTACTATGCGAAAATTGGCTTTGGTGGTAATTGATGAACAACACCGTTTTGGTGTCGAACAGCGTAAAAAACTGATGGCCAAAGCCGGACATATGCCGCATGTTTTAAGTTTAACCGCTACGCCAATTCCACGAACTTTAGCCTTAACACTTTATGGCGAACTCGATGTCTCATTGTTAAAAAACAAGCCGACTGGCAGGAAGCCAGTTATTACAAAAATTATTTCACCCAACTCACTAGCGCAGTTATATAAACAAGTTGATAAAGAAATTGATAAAGGCCGTCAAATGTTTGTGGTTTGTCCGATTATAACTGACTCAACAGTAAATGATGTTGATTCGGTAGAGAAAGTATATGAATTATTCTCAAAAAAAGAATTTAAACACCGCCGAGTTGGTCTGCTTCATGGTAAATTACGTCCAGTAGAAAAAAATAAAATTATGGAAGCATATGTTAACAAAAAACTAGATATTCTAGTTACAACTACAGTTATCGAAGTTGGCATTGATGTGCCTAATGCTTCAATAATGCTAATTAAATCGGCTGATCGATTTGGTTTAGCACAAATTCATCAATTGCGTGGACGAGTCGGTAGAGGGGAACAGCAAGGGTATTGTTATTTGATAATGTCGTCAAGTGAGCTGCCGCCAAAACGGATTCAAATACTAGAAAATTCAAATGACGGATTTGAATTAGCTGATCTTGATTTAACCCTTCGAGGACCCGGAGCTCTCTACGGCATTCTCCAGCATGGCGCCCTGGATTTACGGGTGGCTAAACTTGATGATTTAAATCTCATTCGATCTGCTCGAGATGCTGCCCAACGTTTCGTCGATAAGCATGAAAATTTGCTACAATACAAAGAGTTAACTAATAAAGTAACAGCTTTACGCACAGTCACTAACCTTAATTAGGGCAAGTATGTATTCTGGCACCACACTAACTAAATTTTCTGGTTGTATATTGGGAGCTCACCAAAAAATAGATCGAGTTGCACGTAAACATCTGGCACAGATTTTACCGCAACGCGATAACTTCCCGACTACTAGGCAAATACTACACTTTGAGGGCAAGAATGGTCCAGATGCCATAAAACGTAAAAGTCCGGCTCATGATGAACCTTGGCACTATTACACCCCATTTGATACCAAAGATGCACCGATACTTATTTTAATCAGAGATCATTACAATTCTTTAATAGAATGTTTGAAACAAAATGATCAAGAAAGAGCGGCATTTGAAGCCGCCTGGCTGGCTCATGCTCTAGTAGATGGGTTAACCCCGGCTCACCATTATCCTTATGAGCAAAAATTAGTTGAATTAAGAGAGGGGAAAAGTATTGATACACGTACTTCAATTCGTGAAAAAATCGTTATGCATGGGAAAAATCGCCGCGAAAAACTGATTAATAATTGGAAAATGTGGGGCGCTCGTGGATTACTTATGACGCATTGGTGGTTTGAAATAGGCATATCCACAATTATCATGCCTTTAAATTTTAGAGCCGCTATGCCTTCTGAAGAAGATGTTGAAAAAATTCGTCGCATCGGAATTATTGAGTGGTTCAAACAAAGTGCTCAGGATATTGCGACATTAAATATTTATGAAAGATACTACCGTCGAGGATGGACAACTCAACTTGCCCAGCAAATTCGCCAAGAACTTGCCCCACTAATTGTGAAAACTGTTACTCTTACGTGGTATATGGCTGCAGTTGATGGTAAAGATGCCAAACTCTGAATTAAGGATTATCGCGGGTGAATTTAAAAACCAGAAGTACCTATCTCCTGGAACGGCAGCAACTCATCCGATGAGCGAAAAACTAAGAAGCGCGTTATTTAATATTTTGGGAGATATAGAAGGCCTTAATGTATTAGACGCTTATTCGGGAAGCGGTGGGATCGGTTTGGAGGCAATTAGCCGTGGCGCAGCTGCGGTAACATTGATAGATTCGGATATTGCTGCTCAAAAAGTCGCTGCAAATAATATCCGAAAATTTAA
>JBEKIY010000060.1:0-4566 GCA_050011495.1 Saccharimonadales bacterium (SeqCode)
ATCCAGATGAGGGCCAACTGCCCTTCCCGGATTCAGATGCCCTAGAATTAGCAGTGAAAAGATTAGGGCAGTTGCAAGCGCAAGACCGAGCTTTAATGGGAATGCTTCAGATTGATGAAAAAGTGGCCGAACATGTCGGCGGGGTTCGTCGTTGCGACGAAATACTAATGCGCTATGTTAACCGGATATACCAGATTGGAACTCCATTAAGCGTAGTGTTAAATAAAATTCAAATTGGCAAAACCCTTGGTAATGCCAATGTATGCACCGCAATCAAACACAAAGACAATCGTTATCAGATACGAATATCGGGTAGACCAACATCTATGCCCGACGAACCACTCAGAGATCTTATATCTCTGGAGTTAGATCCGACAAAACCTTATTTAGGTCAAGCTGACAATCTTGACAAGCTTTTTAGCGAGCATAATGTTGCAGAATTGATAGATATTTTTTCAACTCAATTAGCGACGTGCTACGACGAGCAAACAAAAGCTAGTCTGGTTGGTCGTCCAGTCGGCTCAATTGCTCTAATTAACTGATAATAAGCTGATCCTCCCACAACGATTACCTTGTCTCTAGGATAATCAATTTGCCACAAAAGTTTTATACATTTGCTTGCATTTCTCTTTTAGAAAGTTGGTCATATATATCAAAAGCTATATTTTCTCCTGATAATAGAGATGGTACGCCTAATACTCACCCGACACAATCTTAACCGCCTTGGCTGGAGATAAGGTATTCGAACTCAAACAATATTACACTGTTAGCTTTACGCCAGTAGCTTCAGCCACTTTCAAAATCCACTGCTCTAATCGATCAACCTTGTGTGCTAACGCAAGCATTTCTTGCATATACGTCTCGACTTCCTTTGCATATGCATCAACAGCGTTAGATAAATGATCGATCCGAAGCTCAACACCATCAAAGCGAGTATTTACCTTCTTAAACTCATTCTGCATGTACTTATATAATTTTGTAAATTCATCTTCGCTCATAGTAGAAGTATTATATCATTAATCCTCGGGAGAAATATTTGTAAAATTGGCTGGGGCGGAGGGATTCGAACCCCCGAATCACGGGACCAAAACCCGTTGCCTTACCACTTGGCTACGCCCCAATATTCCTAAATCTGATTAATCAATTATATAACTGTGACCAATCCAATTAATTATAGTATATTGTGACCTTATAATTCCTATTTAATTACAATAAAAGCATATTTTATAACATTTTAATTAACTTCTCTTGTCTACAGATATATTTTGGCGTACAGTTTCTAATACCTTATGAGAAATTCTAACACTGAAGAACCAGCAGATTTCATAATTCCTGTAAACATGAACAAATTACAAGGAAGAATTTTACGCTATATAAAACCAAAACAACCAAAAAAAGAAATACTATTGGTATATGGTCATCACACTAGCATTGAAAGATGTTGGGAATTAGTTCGGGCATTTGGCAGGTATGGAGCCGTTACAGTTCCGGATTTTCCAGGATATGGCGGGATGGAAAACTTATATAAAATTTATGAAAATCCGAGTATAGATAATCTAGCTGATTATCTAGCAGCTGTCTTTAAACTTCGTTATAAACAACGACGAGTAATAATAGTGGCTATTGGTTTTGGGTTTGCTATCACAACAAGGATGTTACAAAAATATCCAGACATAGCAAAAAAAATTGATTTGTGTGTTGGTATAAACGCTTTTTCTCATAAAGATGACATTATTATTAGTAAAAGCAGACTATACTGGTATAAATTTGCTACTAGCCTACTTAGATTTAGGACTACAAGCGCGTTATTCCGTTTAATTTGGGTGCGATCAATTTTACCGGGCAAAGATAATGAAACTATATTACGCTCGATTCATAATTTTTCGTTTCGTGGTGATTCTTTTTTTGAACCTTCTAATGTTGATTACAAATTATGGGTATCAAACGATATGCGAACCCATGCCCAAACTATAAAAACAATGCTTAGCATAGATAATTGCCAGGATAATGTTAATTTACCTGTCTGGAATATATCTTTTGGCGATCAAACTTTTTTAAATGAAAATTATGTTGAGCAACATCTTAAAGTTATATTCTCGGGATACCATAAATTAACTACTAAATTTGATCTCAGCTTGCCGTTCGGCTCACCCAATAGCCATATCGGTAAAATTATCCCACCGTCATTGAGAAAAAAAATATTAGAATTAAATAGCGATTAAATAAGATAAGTTTAACTATTGTTATAAAAGATGATAAATTCTGGGTTATAAACTAGTACATATCTAATAAATAATATGCCATAATACACTTATGTTCGGATTTCTACATAAAAAATCTGATAAAGAAGTTTCTGTCACTATTACAAATCGGACAATTATTAGAGTTATTCTATTAGTAGCTATTGCTTTTATTCTTTTTATTTTTCTGCGCAAAGCATCCCATGCCATTTTTATTATATTTACAGCTTTCTTCTTGGCATTAGCCTTAAACAGTCCGGTCCACTGGTTAGCCGAACAAATTCCCGGTAAACGTAAGGGCAGCCGGACGCTGGCGACCAGTATTTCATTTTTAATCATAGTAATTATTTTAGGGGCTTTTTGCGCTGATGTAATTCCGAATCTTGCCAGGCACACTACGGCTTTTATTAAAGATTTACCCCATATTGCCCAGGAAGCCCGCAATAAACAGACTAATCTAGGTAAATTCATTAATCATTATCATCTGCAAGCTTCAATTAATAATTACTCGAATCAGTTGAGCAGTCATTTGCACAATATTACTGGAACGGTAGTATCAACTATTAGCTCTGTCGCCTCCAGCTTCTTTACTATCCTAGCGATAATTGTATTAACATTTATGATGTTGGTTGAAGGACCGTATTGGTTAAATAGAGTAAATCTGCTAATTCCAGAAGAGCATCGCAAGCATGGCAATAAATTGGCCCAGGACATGTATGCGGTTATTCGGGGATATGTTAACGGACAAGTACTATTAGCCGCAATTACTTCTATATTAATTGCGCCGGCTTTATTTATTCTCCATATCAGCAATCCAATTGCGTTAATTGTAGTAATTTTCTTGACTTCTCTAATCCCATTAATCGGCCATATGATCGGCGTAACAATCGTGACAATTGTAGCGCTTTTCCACTCACCATGGGCTGCTTTAATAATTTTTGCTTACTTCGTGCTTTATATGCAAATTGAAAATTACGTAATTCAACCGAAAATCCAAGCTAATTCTACAAATCTCTCTCCTTTACTGGTCTTTGCGGCAGTTGTTATCGGCGTGTGTTTCGGTGGCCTATTCGGCGGATTGGTCGCGATCCCAGTAATGGGCTGCTTAAGAGTCCTGGTTGTCGATTACCTACATAATCACGGCAAATTAGTCACTGAAGACCCAACTAAAGAACCTGATGTCGTAGATTAAGTATAGACACGGAACCATAAAGGTTCGCGGTCGGTATAGTTATTAATTGAAATATGGTGATTATCTAATAAGTCGGTTCGCAGTTTATCAGAAGCTGCAAAATCTTTACTGGTCGATTGGGCGTAAGCCCAGAATCGATTTTGTTGATTTAACATTTCTTTTTCGGGTATGCCGATGTCTTTCTGTTTAGATATATCAAGCCCGCTGATATCATCAACAAATACTAATAATTGTTTCAGACTATCAAGGGCGGCTTGGTCGAACAGTGTGCGATTTTTCAGATCAACCGAAAAACGACTTAGTAAACTAACAAATAGTGGCGTATTTAAATCATCCGACATGGCCGAAAATAATGATGTTTGTAAAACTTTTATTTGATCAGCAGTTAAAGAATTGGATTGATGGGTAATCAGATTTGGTTGGTGCTGCAGCTGCCCCAGAGTATAAATATCATATAAACGCAATAAAGCCTTCTTTAGTGTCTCCCAGTCAAATTGTGACTGTGTTCGATAATGGGATTGTAAAACCAGTAGACGAAAAGCCTGGAGTGAGAATGGGCTATTGCCAAGTTGCTGTTCCACATCTTCCAGAGTAATGGCATTGCCAGAACTCTTAGCTATTTTGCTATTGTCTATCAAGATATGATTCGTATGCATCCAATAAACGGCTAGCGGTTTTCCGGTGACCGATTGTGACTGGGCTATCTCATTGGTGTGATGGACTGGGATGTGATCGATGCCGCCAGCGTGAATATCAATAGTTTCTCCAAGATAACGTAGCACCATAGCCGAACACTCAATATGCCAGCCTGGGAATCCCTTTCCCCAAGGACTATTCCATTCCATATCCCTTTGAGCAAAAGTAGGCGAGAATTTCCATAATGCGAAATCGGTGGAACGTTTTTTTTGGGGATTTTCCTCTATCCTTACTGCTGTCTGTTGTTCGTCAAGGTCCAGTTGGGCAAAATCAGCATATTGCGGAAATTTTGAGGTGTCAAAATATATCCCGTCGTCAATTTTATAGGTAAACCCTTTAGCTTCCAGCTGTCTGATTAAGTCTATCTGTTCCGGAATATGTTCGGTTGCTTTTGGCATAACTTCCGGTTGGGTAAAATTTAGCCTTTTTAATCCTTTT